>CAZVWW010000037.1:0-19328 GCA_964631265.1 uncultured Thermotogaceae bacterium | reverse complement strand
TGGTTTTCAAATAAACTCCTCGGAATTTGTTTCTCAAATTCCATACGTCTGCGGACTGTTATACAAACTTGAGTAGGATTCTTCCGAAAGAGAACAGGATGAAGCAGAAATTGTCTAAATGTATACTTATGTATATGTTTTTAGTAGCAGGAACAAAATGTCCCTCAATCGCAATGACAACAATCGCTCATTACCGGAACTGAGTTTTGTCAAAGAGATGACAGTCAATGTAAACATCGCTGTATTTGTGATCATCTTCGGTATTATAGGTCTTGCGCTTTCTCTTGTCCCCATTGTTGGAGCAGTTTTTTCTGTTCTGGCAGGTGCTTTACAGATCGTTGTGATGTATCAATGGACGGAGGCACTCAACACCAATATCGAGAACAGTCTTAAAATCCTTGCGTTTGCCATGGATGACAACGCAACGGAATCAACCCCGGGAAACCTTCGAATGTATACCAACCAATTGCAGAACAGCCGGATTGACATGCTCTGGTTCTGGTTGCATCTTGCCTTTTACATCATCAGCGGGGTGCTCATAAACGCTCTCTTTGCTACCCTTGCAAGTATTATGGCCTTTATCTTTCTGGGCATATTCCTGCAGTCCATCTTTAATACCGAAGAGCGTTTACAGGGGGCAAAAGACCTCTTTTACGGCATCTATCTCCATGGGGACAACATAGCCATGAGACGGATTAAAAAGCGGCATTTCGGTCTTGTGATCCTTTTCACCATTATCACCCTGGGAATCTACTGGTGGTTTCTGCTGATCAATCATTCAAGAGAGATCAATGACTTCATAGAAGCCGATGTTTACAACAGGAGTCTTTTGAAAAAATAGATTGATGACACCTGTTCACCAATGAGATATGCTATAATCCGGGGGATAGATAATTCTCAGGAGGGATAATTTGCTTTCCTTTTTAAACACAAAAAGAGTGAACATCATGTTTGCCTATCTTTCGATTGCCTTTGGATTGTTTTCGCTGTTTTTCATGGCCTATGATACGGCAAGATGGACAAACGAATACATGGAACAGATGCAGCAGGAGGGGGCCGCCTATCAGTCAACATCGACAGTGGACAGAAATTTGCCTCAGACTGGTCTTCCTCAGTCTGAGACAGACCAGAATGTGATACAGGATTCGATGAAAAAATGGACATTAACAGCCGTTCTCGGGTTTATCATATCCCTTGTTTCTTTCCTCTTCCAGGTTTTCGTCAACTATCAGTGGTCGGAGTCGTTAAACCGGAATATCACCGAGACGAACCAGATACTCGGCGACATCATCGAAAAGACATCGGACGAAGAGGCCATCTACGATTTTGAATGGATGGGGGACAAGTTGAACTCGATGCGGATCCAGCCCTGGCCCTTTTATATTTATGTGGCGATGTCTGTCTTTTCGATCTTTCTCAATGAGATGTCTTTTTTCTTTTCGATCTTTTCTTTCGCATTCCTTGCGTATTATCTCTCGAAGATCTTTAAAGTCTGTTATGACCTGGTGGATATCAAGAGTCAGTTCTACGCCTTCTACCTGAAAGAGACCTATGTCGGCGATATTGAATATATCATTCCCTATCGAAACATCCTGCTCTTCTTCTTCTTTACTATTGTAACGTTCGGTATCTACTGGTATTATCTGCTTTTCAAACTCTCAATGGAGATCAATCAGTTTCTTGATGCCGATGAGAGGTTGAGAAAAAAACTGCCTGAGTCTCCTGTCCTGGAGGAGGAACAATAGTATGGATGTGTACTGTCTGAAGGCACTTTTTGATCACCCGGCGAGAACGGAGGAACTGGAAACCTTCTTTCTGCTTGAGTCCATTTCGGGTTATTCAATCCAGGAAGATGAAGACCCCCCCCGTCATCGACTGGAGGTTTATCTGAACTCTGAATCTGAGGCAAAGAGAATCCGACACCTGTTGGAATCAAGATGCCCTTTCTTAAGGGATTTTATCGTTGAAAGACAGGAGCCACAGGACTGGATTGCCAAATGGAAAGACAGTCTCAGGCCGATGTGGTTGACCGGCAAGTTTCTGATCGATCCCTCGATTGATCCGCAGAAGCGGATAGAAATCCTCAGGATAATCCCCGGGATGGCCTTTGGCACAGGAGAACATGAATCCACCCGGTTAGCCGCCCAACTACTTGAGCAATATACAAAACCGCGGGACCGTCTGCTTGATATCGGTTGTGGCTCGGGTATTCTGAGTCTCATGGCCGCGAAACTGGGCGCTTCGGTTATGGCGGTTGATGTGGATGAGCAGTCCATAACGGCCTGCCGGGAGAATCTTTTCTTAAACGGTTGTGATCGAGAGGTTGAGGTTCGGCAATCAGATCTAATGGCCAATGTTGACGGGCAGTACAATGTGGTGGTTGCGAATATTCTGTTCGATGTTTTAAAGGCGCTTTTGGAAGATGAAGAGAATAAAATCCGGGATTTTATCGTTGAAGATTCGAAGCTGATCTTTTCCGGACTCTTGAATAAACAGTACGGAGCATTTGATGATCTGTTAAATCAACATGGTTTCTCAATTATCGAGCGTATCAGCAAGCATGAATGGATGGCCCTTGTGGCTGAACAACAATAAAACAACTCGGAGGGATTTTTTAATGAAACGACTTTTGACAGCTCTTTTTCTTTTAACGATGGTGACAACAGGACTTTTTGCCGTGGGATCCGCGGAATATCATTTTCAGATTGCCAGCATTCCTGCCGCTACGGAAACATTGACAATCTCCGGCCAAAATGATGAGCGCTTCGAATCAGAGACGAATTATAATTTCCAGGATATTGTGGCAACCTACAACACATCCGGAGAACTTCAAAACGGGAACATAAGTGTTTATAACCTTCAGGTACTGTACAATAACAATACCACAGAGGTCAATTGCAGTGTTGAAGATGGTGTTGTTGAGTATTCATTTAAGGATATAACCGGACAGATCAAATCCAAAAAACCACTTCTGCTGCTTGATAACAATATCTCATGGATGTGGCAGCTTGTTTATGATCATTACAAGAAAAACGAGACCAATGAATTCTCGGTCTTTGTCCCCCAGCTCGTTGTAAGGGATTATTACGCTGATAATCCGCTGCTGGAACTCAAGATCGAAAAGGTCACCCATGTTGATGAGTGGGAGAATCTTTTCTTCAAATACAACGGCAAATCCGGTCTGTTAAAGGTGGATCAAGCCGGAAATCTCCAGACCATGATATTGGACGTTACCTACATGGAGAGGACCAGATGACATCAGCGAATGACGCCGGTCAGATAACGGTCATTGCCGGTCCGATGTACTCGGGAAAGACCACTGAACTGCTCTCCTACGTTGAGATATACAAACTCGGCGGTAAACCGTATCGAATCTTTAAGCCGCTTATTGACGACCGGTATGGCAGTGAGGAAATCAGATCCCACTCGGGCATGACCGAAAAGGCGGTTGCGCTTAAGACATCCGCTGAAGCCCGGCATTATCTCAACAATGAAAAGGCCATTTTTTTTGATGAAGTCCAATTCTTTGATGAAGGGCTTGTGGATGTCACGAAGCAGTTGAGAAAGGAAGGCAGAGATATTATCTGCGCGGGAATCGATATGAGCTTTAAAGAAAATCCATTCGACACAACCGTCAAGCTCATGGGTTTGGCCGACCGGATCATCAAAAAGAAAGCGGTATGCCACGAGTGCGGAGAGTACAACGGCATCATCACTTATAAGTTAAGCGAGAGTCAGGACGAAATCGATGTCGGCGGGATGGAAAAATATATTGCGCTCTGCATGGACTGCTATGAAAAATTGAAGAGACGTTAAGAAGAGGCATCATAAATTGAAGCGATATTATTACAACATAGCCCTGTCAAAGAACCCGTTGAGGAGAACGTTCACCTATTACAGCCATCAAGCGCTTGAAAGAGGCACAAGGGTGATCGTATCCTTCGGACAGAAGAAAAGACAGATTGGCTATGTTGTTTCTGTTCCGGAGGAGATTAACTTTGATATCAAAAAGATTAAACCGGTACAAGCCATTATCGACGAGTCCCCGCTCTGTGAACCCTTCCATCTTGATCTCCTTGATGATGTAACCCAATACTATCTCTCCCCGCCCGGGAAGGTCTATGATCTTTTATTTGGAATAACCGGTGAGAAATCACTCGAAAAACTCAAAAGCAGAAGGCAGAGGAAACGGCCCGTCATTGATCCGAAGAGAATGAAGATCACCCTAAATCAAAGCCTTGAGGATCTTTTCTCACAGAGACTCAGCGAACAGGGCCTGAAGATCGTCCAGTATCTCATGTTTTATAAAGAGGCCTTCTTGGATGATCTGATTGAAGCCCTGGCCTTAAAGACCAAAAGCCCGATCAATACTCTTGAAAAGAACAAGATTGTCCGAATCCACCCTTCTTCAATGCGTGATCATGCAACACAGATACCGGCCCGGCTGGATTTAACCCGGGAACAGAAAGGCGTCGTTGAAAAATTCTTCTCCAAGAGAGCAAACGGCGAATTACAACAGCTCCTCTATGGCATAACAGGCAGCGGCAAGACCGAAGTCTACTTTGAGATCATGGAGCACTATCTGGAGAATCATTCACAGATTATCTTTCTCCTCCCCGAGATCGGCCTGACGCCCCAGATTATCCAGCGGGTCCGGGAAAGATTCCCCGATAAAAAACTATCTGTGTATCACAGCGGTTTGACGCAAACAGAACGAAGAGAGGCCTTTTACAGGGCGGTTCATTCCGACATCGACATTCTTCTGGGGACGAGAAGCTCCGTTTGGCTGCCTCTCAAAAAACCGGGGCTCATCATCGTCGACGAGGAACACGATGAGAGTTATATGCAGAGTGAGGTCGATCCGGTTTATAACTGTAAAAAGGTCGTCTACAAACTCTCCCGGATGCTGAATATCCCGGTGATATTGGGATCAGCCACTCCGCTTGTTGAGGATTATTACAAGGCGACATCGGGGGGGTATTCACTCCATCAGTTGAAGAAAAGACCAAAGGGACTTCGATTACCGGACGTTGAGATGATCAATCTCAACGATGCCAGAATGGTGGCGGGGAATTTTTCAGAGCAGGTCTTAGACGAGATCGAAAAAACACTCCGGGAAAAGACACAGGTCATGCTGCTGACCGGTAAAAAGGGATATGCCAGCTATGTAACCTGCACAATCTGCGGAACAGTTTTAAAGTGTCCCAATTGTGATGTCTCGTTGACCTATCATAAAAAGAGCGGCCGCCTCAAATGCCATTATTGCGGCTATTCCAGAAAATACAATCACATCTGCCCTGTTTGCGGATCGAACGCCATGGTTTTCCGCGGGTTTGGAAGCGAGAGAGTGGAGCAGAAACTCGAGGGATTTTTTCCCTCCGCCAGGATCATCAGAGTCGACAGAGAGAATCAGCCCGATCATGCATCGCTCTCCAATGTCATGAAGATTATTGAACGAAATGAGGCCGATATCATTGTCGGCACCCGCTTGATCTCCAAGGGATTGAACTTTCCGAATGTTCAGCTCGCTGTCATCCTCAACGCCGATCAGACCCTGTTTTTTCCTGATTTCCGGTCACCGGAGAGGACTTTCAATCTGATTCATCAGATGGCCGGTCGTGCCGGACGGTCAAAGGCAGGGGCCAGAGTCCTTATTCAGACCTATTCTCCGGAGGATTCTGCCATTCAATTCGGTATTGAAAATGACTACGAGGGCTTTGTCAAAACGGAACTGGCCGAGAGAGAAAAGGCCGTTTATCCCCCGTTTTCCAACCTGATCCTCATAGAATCCAGGGACAGCGACAGTGAAAAGGCCCGGCACCAGCTCGCCATGATGGCTGAAAAGTTGAAAGAGAAGGATTGGCAAAAGACTTTAATCATGGGACCTGCGGAGGCCTTCATCAATCGAATATCGGGTAAATTCAGATTTCATTTACTGGTTAAAACAGAATCAGCGATTGAATTTGAGCAAATCAAGTGTATAATAAAGAGGGAGAATCTATCAAGACGAAACATCCACGTGGTCATTGACCCGATTAAGATGATCCTTTAATCTTTGCTAAATGATAAAGGAGGAAATGATATGTCAGATAAGATGAATAATCAGAAAAATGCTTTCGGTGAGGATGGTCAGACCTTGTTGGATAGCGAGGGGAATCCGCTTCACTTTGAGAACTTCACCGAAGTCCTTGTGGACGAAGTGATTGATGATATGTTTCAAGTGCCCACACTCGAGGTCTGCAAATGTGACAGATGCCGGATGGATATCAAGGCGCTGGCGCTCAACACGCTTCCGCCCAAGTATGTTGTTACCGAAAAAGGGGAGGTCTACGCCAAGCTCGACACCTTTAGAAATCAGATGAGGGTCGATGTTTTGAGAGCTGTTATTGAAGCAATTGAGAAAGTGAAAAAGAAGCCTTCTCATTAACGGGAAACACCCGTTGGAGGGTGTTTCGTGAGATATGCGCTCCATCCCGCACGAGACGGGAGTCGGAGCAAGGTGTGGGAAAGTGTATCGGAGCGGGGAGAAAAAAAAGAGAGGGGATTAAAGGACAATCCCCTCTCTTTATATTAAAACTGGCGGAGGCGGTGGGGTTCGAACCCACATGGAGTGTGAACTCCACCAATTTTCAAGACTGGCTCCTTAGCCAATTCGGACACGCCTCCACTCAGTGCAAAAACCCTATTCTTTAATACCTGTCTCCGTATTTCTTCTTGAACTTATCTATTCTTCCTTCACTATCGATGATCATTGAATCTCCCTTACCCTGGAAGAACGGATGGCAACTACTGCAGACATCCAACTTCATCTGTTCGCGCGTTGTCCATACTTCGTATTCTGCTCCGCATGCACATTTTGCGGTAATCTTCTTTAATTCGGGATGTATACCTGTTCTCATTCTTTCACCTCAAATTCTACTTTTCAAATTTTCCGGGATATTATAGCATACCGTATCGAAATATCCAAATCATCATGTTAACGCAATGGAACAATCAACCGGCTTCCTCTTCATTTTGTCTCAATTCCCTGTTCTCTTCGTAGTCGACACCGGAATACCAGTCCATGCCGGTCCCTGCAGGAATGATCTGACCGATGATAACATTCTCCTTGACGCCCAGCAACTCGTCAATACTACTCTTGAGAGCGCTCTCAGTCAGTACCTGGGAGGTCTGCTGGAATGATGCGGCGCTGAGCCATCCGATGCGTTTCAAAGAGGCCTTGGTGATCCGGAGCAGCTTTCGTTGATACTTGGCAGGCTCACGCATGTTGATCTGATACCTGATAGCCTCCTCTTTTTCAGAAAGCGTGTCAAGCTCTTTCACACCGTTCTCGACACATTCCTTCAACAGTTCTCTGTCCACAACATCCCCGGCCTTGGCGATCTCTTTGACTTCTCCATCTACTTTTACCAGGATATGTTTCAGGAGTTGTTTGCCAATGATCTTCTTTCGATTTTCATTCACTTTTGCATTGTTCTTGAGAACCGTTCCGTTGTCCCGCTTCACTTCGTTGACGGAGACAAGATCGCCGATCATATAATCGGTGTCGCCCGGATCGATGATCTCAACCTTTCCCAGCATCTGACGGATGATGATCTCGATATGCTTGTTGTGGATATCAACCCCCTGCTCGGAATACACACGCTTGATCTCACGGAGCATGTATTTGAACGTGCTGTCGACATCGAGCTCTTTCATCAGCTCACGGGGGCGAATCGCACCGGTTGACAAGGCTCGTCCGGGCAGGACTTTATCGCCGATTGAGACCCTTGTCTTATGAGCCGTTCCGAGCTCAAAGTCGTGTATTCCGCCGTCATAGTCCTCTATGAATATCTTTGTCTTTCTTTCCTCGTTTTTAATGTCCTTCACAAAACCCCTGACGGTACTGAATACAGCCGGTGTTTCTTTCAGTTTCTTCCTGGCCTCGAACAACTCCTCGGCACGGGGAAGTCCCTGTGTGATATCAGCGGCTGATGCGATACCCCCTGTGTGGAATGTCCTCATCGTCAGCTGTGTGCCGGGTTCTCCAATGGACTGGGCAGCTACAACCCCGACGGCCTCACCGATGTTCACGATGTTATGATTCGACAGATCCATGCCGTAGCATTTCGCACAGACACCGTTTTCAGCCTCGCAGGTAAAGACATCCCTTATCAGGATGGATGGTCTGACCTCCACGGTTTCAATATCGTTTTCCATCAGCAGTCTTGCCGTTGGCGGGTCGATCTTCTCCTCTTCCACAAGCAGCGTCAACTTACCATCATCGGAGAGGAGCTTCTCTTTGGAGTAGTTCCCAACCACCGGATACTGCACGACGGGTATCTCAGTCACGCCTTTATCCCGGCATTCCTGAATCAGATGCCAGTTGACGGGGGTTCCCGCCTGGACAATGAGTTCACCGTTTCCGGCAAATATATTCTCCTGTACCTCGGCGTATTCATGATGTTCCCCCTTGATGTCCTTCAGTTCGAGCACCGCTTCACGATAGACCTGTACGTCTTTTGAGTAATTTGCCAGGAAACTGGCATCCTCATCTTTTATCATAACATCTCTTTCATACAATCTGTTCTCATCTTCGGCATGTTTCAGGATCTCTCCGGTTTCGGGATCGTATATCGGCTGGGCGAGCACTCTTCCAAAGATATTCGGCTCAAGGCCTTCGATGATCATCTCATCATCCCTTAACGCCGTCGCCTCGATTCCGTTGTGGGTGCCACAATCGGATTTTGTCACGACGATACCCTGTGCCACGTCAACAAGTCTTCGGGTCAGATAACCCGCATTGGAAGTCCTCAAGGCAGTATCTGCGGCGCCTTTTCTACCGCCATGTGTGGAGAGGAAGAATTCAAGAACACTCAACCCTTCCCTGAAGTTTGCCCTGATGGGTATCTCGATAATATCGCCTGCAGGTCCTGCCATCAAACCGCGCATACCGGCAAGTTGCTTCAGCTGGTCTTCGTTACCCCTTGCGCCGGATGATATCATCATCTGTAAGGGGTTGTAAGGGTCTCTGGCAATATATTTGACAGTCGATTTCTGGATATCACTTGTCGCCTTGTCCCAAACCTTAATAATCTCCCTGTACCTTTCATAATCAGTCAGATAACCGTTATCGTAATAGTTCTCGATGACGGCAATCTTCTCTTCTGACTTTTCGATGATATTGTGTTTCTCAGGCGATATCTCAACATCCGTGACTGAGAATGTCAGCCCCGAAACGGATGCATAATGAAAGCCCACCTGTTTGATATCATCGAGCAGATCGGCCGTTCTGTCGATGCCGTACTTCTTGAAAACCTCGTAGACGATGGTTTTAATCGCCTTCTTACCGAATGTTTTGTTGTAATCTTTCAACTCCTCGGGAAGCATGGCGTTGAATATGGCGCGCCCCGGCGTTGTTTTGACCATTTCCCCATTTATCGATAACAGAATCGGTGTATGCAGATGCAGGATATCTTTCTTATGATTCAGTACGGAATGATCAATCCCGAGTAACACTTCTTCGAGTCCGGAAAACTTCATCTTGATATCTTCTTTTTTGATGGCATCAAACTTTTTGTTGATCATCGTGAGATAGTAAACCCCGAATATCATATCCTTTGTCGGCATTGAAAGCGGATCGCCGTGAGCCGGGGAGATGATATTGTATCTTGAGAGCATCAACCATTTTGTTTCGGCCTGTGCCTTGGCAGAGAGCGGCACATGAACCGCCATCTGGTCCCCGTCAAAATCGGCGTTGAACGGCGGGCATACCAGGGGATGCAACTGTATGGCGTTGCCTTCAACCAGCTTTGGAATAAAGGCCTGCAGGGATATCCTGTGCAGGGTGGGTGCCCTGTTGAGCATGATGGGATGGTCCTTTATCACATCCTCAAGCACTTCCCAGGCCTGCGGCATTTCCTTTTCTATGATGGCCTTTTTCAGTTTCCGTGCACTCTTGGAGGTGCTCTCATTTCCGAGCAGCCTTGAGAGTACAAAGGGCTTAAAGAGCTCAAGCGCCATCTTCTTGGGGATACCGCATTCGTGGATCTTGAGATCCGGGCCGACGACGATAACCGCCCTTCCCGAATAATCAACACGTTTGCCGAGGAGGTTTCGTCTGAAACGCCCTTTCTTTCCCTTCAAAAGATCTGTGAGCGATTTCAGAGGCCTTCCGCCCCTGTCGGTGATGGCCTTTGACATCCTGCCGTTGTATATTAATGCATCCACGGATTGCTGGAGCATTCGTTTTTCATTTCTGACAATGACTTCGGGAGCGCCGAGATCCATGAGTTTTTTCAACCGGTTGTCCCGGTTGATGACCCTTCTGTACAGATCGTTCAGATCCGTAGTGGCGAAACGTCCTCCCTCAATCTGAATCATCGGTCTGAGTTCAGGCGGAATAACCGGTACGGCCTCGAGGATCATCCAGGACGGATCGTTCTCGGATTCGAGCAGATTCTTGACAATCTGCAGACGCTTCCTCAGCTTGATAACCCTTGCACTTGATTTGGGCAGGTCCTTCAATTCGTCTTCTATTTCAACGAGGATTCCCTCGAGATCCATCTTTTTCAGCAGGATCTCAACGGCTTCAGCCCCGGTTCTCGCTTCAACCTTTCCGGGATAAACGGTTTCATAGGCCTCGAATTCGTTGTCCGTCAGGATATCGCCGATTCCCTTGCCAATCTCCTCGGAAACCTCACTGTCGATGTCTGTTACAACTTCTATGGGTCTGTCATTTTCTATTTCAGCTTCGGGTGCAAACATTCCCGGATAATGCTCTTCGAGCATCTCGTATTCATCGAGAGAAAGAATCTCCTCCTCATAGACGAAACGGTCCGCGATATGGGCTCCCTCTTCTATCTTTTCCCCTTCGTTGACATAAAGGATGGATCCCTCAATGACGGGGTAGTTTCGCTCCTCGATGACGTTTTCCACTCTGACCCGGCCTGCTGAGGAGGATTTGACCTTCCCGTCGGGAAGCGTCTGAACAGACATCCCCTTGTCAAATACAACGGTTCCGGTTATATCGGATAGAACGCCCGGGTATGTGACGGAATCGATCAGTTTGTCGCCCTTTTTGATCTTCTGACCGTCTTTAACCTGGACACTGGCACCATAGGGAATACTGAAATTCGATGGCTGATCTGAACTGGTTGCAATTGGTGCGATATTGATCGTTCCAAGTCCTTCGTCAACTTCGACTTTACCATCGATCGGTGCATAAATTGGATCGATGGTCTGTTCGCTGATCAGCTCCTGATCCTTTTCAATCTTGTCGCCATCCTTGAAATTAAGAACCTGGTCTTTGTGCACGTTGAAGACCGATGAAGTCTTATCTGACACAGTAATCCAGTACATGATCTTATCGGTATGGGTCTCTTCCTCTTTTATCGAGACGATGCCGCCAATGTCGCTTTTAACAGGACCGCTCGGGTTTTTAACGACAACCGCCGGCTGGGCGTCAAATTCCCAGAATTTGCTGTAAATATCGTACTCCGTCTGATAGAGGGTGTCCCCTTTGTCAAACGGTGTGCCTTTTCCATCGATAACGATAAAGATCTTTTCAATGATCCTTCTGGAACCAAAATAGATGATATTTTCAAGATCTTTGCTCGTCATGTTCAACAGATTGGCCAGTATACTCGGCGTGCTCTTTAAGAACCAGAGGTGAACGACGGGCGCTGCCAGTTCTATATGCCCCATATTCCTTCTTCTTGCCGTTTTCGGCTCCACCTTCACATTACATCTTTCACAAACGGTTCCCTCGTATTTTCGGCCTTTGTACTTGCCACAGGCACATTCATAATCCTTGGTCGGGCCAAAGATCTTTTCACAGAATAAACCGTCCCTCTCGGGTTTAAATGTACGGTAATTGATGGTTTCAGGCTTTTTGACTTCTCCGTTTGACCAGCTTCTGATCGTTTCCGGAGAAGACATGGTGATCTGTACGTTCTTGACCTTTTTCATTTTCCATCACATCCTCTTTATTCCCTGTCGAGGTCGATTTTATTATCGTTTTCATCAAAGACTTTAACATCCAGCGCTACTCCCCGGAGTTCTTTGACCAAAACCTTGAAACTTTCCGGTATCCCGGCTTCGGGAACATTCTTGTTTTTCAGTATGGCCTTGTAGACCTCGTTCCTGCCCAGTACATCATCCGATTTGATCGTGAGCATCTCACTCAGGGTATGGGTGGCTCCGTATGCCTCAAGTGCCCATACCTCCATTTCGCCAAAACGCTGTCCCCCGAACTGTGCCTTACCGCCAAGGGGCTGCTGGTGAATGAGGGAATACGGCCCGACGCTTCGGGCGTGTATCTTGTCCTGAGCGATATGGACCAGTTTCAACATGTACATGATACCGACCGTTATCGGATGATCAAATGGCAATCCGTCTCTCCCGTCCCGGAGAGTGACTTTCCCGCTTTTGACCTCTTCAGTGTCTCCTTCTTCGAGACCTTCCTCAGTTCTTCTCTTATACAGTTCAGTTAATATCTCATCTTCTCTTGCCCCGTCGAAAACGGGTGTTGCTACAAACCAGTCGTTGAGTCTCGCAAGCCATCCCAGATGTGTTTCGAGGATTTGACCGAGATTCATTCGCGACGGCACCCCCAGGGGACTGAGTATCATTTCCACCGGCTCCCCGTTTGGTAAGAAGGGCATGTCCATCTTTGGCAGGATATTGGAGATAACGCCTTTGTTCCCATGCCTGCCCGCCAGTTTGTCTCCCACATTGAGAGGCTTTCTACAGGCAACATAGACCCTTATCATCCGGTTAACCCCGGGGCCAAGTTCGCTGACATCTGATTTATCATAGACTTTGACGTCGATAACCCTGCCGGTCACGCCATGGGGGAGTTTCAACGAAGTGTCCTGAATGTCTCTTCCGCGGTCACCGAAGACAGACCGGATGATCTTTTCCTCGGGTGAAATCTCGGCTTCCCCTTTCGGGGTTACCTTTCCCACCAGGATATCTTCTGAGGATACAACTGCCCCGACACGGACGATGCCGTTTTCGTCGAGGTTTTTCAGCCTCTCCTTGCTGACATTGGGAATATCCGGTGTGATCTCTTCTGAACCAAGCCTGGTTTCCCTGGCATTAACCTCGTAGAGTTCAATATGCACCGACGTAAAGGTCTCCCGCTCGAGGAGCTCTTCGTTGACCAATATGGCATCCTCAAAGTTATACCCCTCCCAGGGCATAAAGGCAACCATGATGTTCTGTCCCAGTGCCAGTTCCCCCATATCCGTTGCAGGACCGTCGGCAAGGGGATCACCTGCATCAACCTTTTCCCCGATATTGACAATCGGTCTCTGGTTGATCATGGTGTCCTGATTGGACCGGACAAATTTCTGTAGTCTGTATTTATCGATTTGGGGCTTTTTATCCTTAAAAATGAGCTTATTGTTGTCATCCATTCGGTGAATCTCGATCATCTTGGCATCAACCTTAACAACCTGTCCCGGATGCTTTGAACGGACGATAAACCCTGAATCCCTTGCAGCGTACCATTCAACACCCGTTCCGACTCTCGGTGCTTCCGGATCGATTACCGGTACCCCCTGTCGCTGCATGTTCGACCCCATCAGGGCTCTGTTTGAGTCGTCATGCTCAAGAAAGGGGATCAGGGACGTTGATATCGAGACCGTCTGTTTGGGCGAGACGTCCATGAAACGGACTTCTTCCCTGTCGACATATTTGATATCCCCGTGCCATCTGACCGGAACCCGCTCGGATGCGATCGTCCCATCCTCTTCGAGCTCGGTGTTTGCCTGGGCAACGTAGTACAATTCTTCCTCGTTTGCCGTCAGATAGGCAACTTCGTCCGTCACTTTGTTATCGATGACTTTGCGATAGGGTGTGATCAGGAAGCCGTACGGATCCGTGCTTGCAAAGGTCGCAAGTGATGTTATAAGCCCGATATTGGCTCCTTCGGGCGTTTCTATGGGGCACATCCTTCCGTAATGTGAATCATGGACATCACGGACCTCGATCTTAGCCCGTTCTCTCTTGAGTCCACCCGGACCGATCGAAGAAAGTCTTCTTTTGTGGGTCAGTTCTGAGAGTGGATTAACCTGATCCATAAACTGTGACAACTGACTGCTCGCAAAGAACTGATTCATCGATATGATGATGGGTCTGACGTTGATCAGACTCTGAATTGAGATCTTTTCAAGGGAATTGTAGACGGTCAGCTTTTCCGTCAGGAGTTTTTGTATCTTTGAAAACCCTCTCTCAAACTCACCCTGCAAAAGTTCTCCCACATTTCTAACACGTTTGTTACCAAGATGGTCTTTGGTATCCATCAGACTGCTGTCCTGCTCCAGATCGAGGATATGGATAGCCGCCAGCAGGAGATCGAGTTTTTCGATCACCTGTGATTCCTCGTTGTATCTTTCGCTTTCCTCTTCCCCGTGTAGTTTCTGATATTTTTCATAGACAGTATCAAGTCTTCTGTTCATCTTGTATCGGCCAACTTCGGAGAATTCATATTTCTCATCGTTGAAATAGAGGTTGTAGATATAATTTTTAGCCGTGTTGACCCGCGGGATCTCCCCGGGTTTGAGTTTTCTGAACAATTCGATAACCGCTTCGTCTTCCCCTGATTCCTTGAGTTTATCATCCAGTTTTTCGTAGGTGTTCTGCATGTTTGGATTGAGAATGATAATCTTCTCAATCTCATTATCCATTATCTCATCAAAGACCTTTTTATCAAGCTTTTCTCCCTTGCCGACAATCACATTGCCGCCTTTGTCCTTGATTTCCTCCAGGACAATCCCGCCATCGACGCGCTCAAGATCTTTTCTGTTATAGATTTCAACGGTGTAGGGGAAATTGGAGAAGAGCTCCATCGTATCTGTGAAACCAATGGCTTTTAAAAACAGAAAGAGATTGACCTTTCTTCTGCGGTCTATTCTGGCCTGAAGGATGCTCTTGTTGCTGTTGAACATGATCTCAAGCCAGGCCCCTCTCTGAGGAAGGAAGTGGGCAATAAAAATACTCCGCTTTCCCGGGGTTGATCCCTCATTGACAAAATAGATGCCGGGGGATCTCACAAGCTGATTAACGACAACTCTCTCAGCCCCGTTGATGATAAATGAACCCCTTTCCGTCATATAGGGTATGTACCCGAAAAAGGCGTTCTCCTCTCTCATCTCACCTGTGTTGATATCTGATATTCTGACATTAACATACAGGGGAACTGTGTAGCTGATCCCCTTTGCCTTGCAGTCCATTTCATCCTCGTTGGGCTCACCGATCTCTGTATCGATGAATTCCAGAACAAATCCCTTTTCGTCTTTTCTGAGATCACCACGATGTGGTTGAGATCGGATGGGTGAGAATTTACTGAGGACTTCCATTATTCTTTTGTCGATAAATTCCTGATATGATTCCAGTTGCATAGAGATAAGATTGGGAATCTTGACAGCCTCACCAATCTTACCGTAGACGTATCTTTCCCTTCGGCCGAAGCTCTCCCTTTTCAATACGAATCACCTCTTGGAGAGATATTTAAAATAAGCATAAAAATGCATCAGGTCTTTAAACCTGATGCATCCGCACTCTATTTAGACGAAAAAAGTCTTATTTCAGTTCAACTTCAGCGCCGGCTTCTTCGAGTTTTGTCTTGATTTCTTCGGCATCGTCCTTTGGCGCTGCTTCCTTAACAACCGCATCATCTGTTCCAGCTTTGTCTACAAGTCCTTTTGCATCTTTCAGACCGAGTCCTGTGATTTCTCTGACAATCTTGATAACCCCTATCTTCTTCTGTCCGAAGCTCTTGAGCATAACATCAAAGTCTGTCTTCTCTTCTTCCTGGGCTTCTCCGCCACCTGCTGCAGGAGCAGCTGCCATTGCAACCGGTGCCTGTGCTGTCACGTCAAATTTTTCCTCGATATCTTTTACCAGCTGTGATAATTCCGTTACTGTCATTTCTTCAATTGCTTTAAGAATGTCCTCTCTATTCATTATTACTTGCACCTCCGATTTTTTTTAGCGATTCTTTATTCGTTTTCCTTCTTGTCGATTACAGCATTAATAGCATAAGGTAATTTCAGGATAATGTTGTTCAACGCCCCTGCAACTCCCTGGATGGGGGCCTGTAAAACATTTGCAAGCATACCGAGCAATTCTTCTCTTGAGGGGAGTTTGGACAACTCTCTGATACCTTCGGCATCGTAGAATTCCCCTTCGAAGAGGCCGCCTTTGATCTCGGGCATATCATTATCCTTGGCAAACTTGACCAATGTCTTTAGGCAGGCCATCGGATCCCCGTCTTCCTCGACGTAGAGGATGGCATTGGGTCCCTGCAGCAGGTTGCTGATCTCCTCGTTCTCTTTCTCTGCCTCTCTGACGGCTACCTTGATAAGGGTGTTCTTGCAGATCTGCAAATGTCCCTTATTCTCAAGCAGCTGCCTCCTGAAGTCACTGATCTTTTCAACATTAAGCCCTCTGTAGTTGACCAGTACAATAACCGGGGAGACCTTGATCTTACTCGACAGTCCTTCAACAATCTCTCTTTTTTCGGGTCTTGTTAACACTGTTTCACCTCCTTCCAAAATAACGACCCCACGCTAGAGGTCGCGGTGAAACACACGCGTACCTCGGCAGGCGGGTGTGATACCTCTTAGCAGCCTACGGTCTTGAGTACGTGGAAAGTCTTACAGTTTAGCTTTTTCGTATTCTGATACGTCCACTTTGATACCAGGGCCCATAGCAGGCGCAACTGATACCTTCTGGAATAATCTTCCCTTTAAGCTTGTTGGTTTTAAAGACATAATCTGTTGAATAGCTGATTTCAAGTTCTCGATCAGCATTTCATCCTTGAACGACTTCTTGCCGATCACAAGATGGATGTTACCCGTTTTATCGTTTCTTGCTTCTATTTTTCCAAGCTTGAAATCCTTAACAGCTGATTCGATATCCTGTGTAACCGTTCCGGATTTTGGTGACGGCATCAGCCCTCTCGGTCCAAGAACTCGACCTAGTCTTCCGATAACCCTCATCATATCCGGTGTAGCGATTGCCACATCAAATTCAAGCCAGTTATCGTTTTGTATCTTTTCTACATAATCCTCTGCTCCGACATAGTCGGCACCGGCCTCTTTTGCCTTTTCGGCATTCTCTCCCTTGGCAAAGACCATCGTTCTAATCTTTTTTCCCGTTCCGTTCGGGAGAGAGATTGGCTGTCGAATCTGCTGATCCGCCTTTTTGGGATTGATATTGGTGCAAAGATGAAGCTCAATGGTTTCGTCGAATTTAGCAGTTGCTGCTTCTTTGACTAATTTTATCGCGTTCTCAAAAGTATATTTGGCTTTCAGGTCCACTTTTTTTCTGGCTTCAAAATATCTTTTTGAATGTTTTGGCATCTACAACACCCCTTATTCCGTGACCTCGACGCCCATGTTTCTTGCAGTCCCCTCAATAATACGCATTGCATTTTCAACATCATTCGCATTGAGGTCGGGCATCTTGATCTCAGCAATCTTTTTGACCTGTTCTTTCGTGATCTTTCCGACTTTCTCCTTGTTGGGAATTCCAGACCCTTTCTTGATCCCCGCTTCTTTGAGTATCAAAAAAGAGGCGGGCGGGGTTTTCATGATAAATGAGAACGAACGATCCTCATATACCGTTATGACGACCGGTATAATGGTTCCCATTTTCTCTTTTGTCTTTGCGTTGAATTCCTTGCAAAAACCCATGATATTGATCCCGTGCTGACCCAGAGCAGGTCCTATCGGGGGTGCCGGATTTGCCTTACCAGCAGGTAGCTGGAGTTTCAAAGTTGTTAATACCTTCTTTGCCATTTTTCATTCCTCCCTTGTGGTCTTTACGGGCTGGCTGGCCCTCCCACGAATTTACACAAAAAACTGACAAGCCTGTCACCAGTGCTTGCCCGTTATCTGATCATTATAGTTTTAGACTTTTTCGACTTCATTGACGTGAACAACAACCGGGGTTTCTCTCCCGAAGATGTTCACCATGACCTTTAGCTCATGCTTTTCGGGATTGACCTTTTCAACATTCCCGACGAAATCCACAAATGCCCCTGATTTTATCTTAACAGCATCGCCGATCTCATAATCAATCTCGACTTTTGCCGGCTTTTTCTCTCCCTCTTTTATCGATTCCAATCCGGCAAGCCTTAAAATGACCTTGGCTTCCTTATTCTTGATGGGGAGCGGAGCTGCTCCTGAAGAAACAAAATGAATCACATTGGGGATAGAATGCACTGCATTCCACGCCTCGTCCGTCATTGCCATCTCCACAAACACATATCCGGGGAAAAGCCTTCTTCTTCTGACATTCACCAGTTTGATGATCTTCCTGTTGCCTCTTTCACTTATCTCAACCAGGGCATCAAAATCCGCCTTGAGTTCCAGCGGTTCGGAGATTACGATCCCCTTCTCTATGTTCATGCCTTTCTTAACTTTTGAACTCAGAAAGATCTTCAGCGGTACATAATAGACTTCTTCTTCTCCGTCTTCCCGCTCAATCATAATCCGCTTGACTTTTTTTGATTCAAGGACTGTTCCATCCATCTCACAGACATATTCGCCTTCATGTGCCAACGGCATCCCCTGTCTGATCTTGACCCCTGATTTTATTCCTGATTCCACTTTACAGCTTTCCGGGATATAATAAGTCTTGGAATACTTACTGTCGAGAGTTTCGATCACGATTCGCCTGTAATTCCTCAATGCCTTAATCTCACCGGTATGCCTGATCCGATAGGGCTTTTCTTCTGCAATCAAGTCCCCTTTCTTCACCTCATCACCGGTGGCAACATGAATCTTGGCCTTTTGCGTGATGATATGCTTCACCGAATGAGATTTCGAAGGTTCCACGACAACTTCTTCGGGAACGACAACACGACCAATGAGCCTCTCAAGGCTCAAAGAATCTCTTTTCTTCTCAATACTCTCTTTAATCTTTTCTTCCAGTCCGGAATAGGTTTGGATCACATACCACTTTTTATTCAAAAGGATCACCCAATACCAAGTACGTTGAGCAGATACTTGGTAATATTACTGAAGCCTAAATCTAGTAATGCGAAATAACTACCCATGATTAACAGAATAACGCCCACTACTCCGGTAGTCTGCCACAATACATGCTTTGTCGGCCAAGTGGTTGCTTTATATTCCTGCTTTACTTCCCGGAAGAACTTCTTTATCTTTGACGGTTTCTTTGGTTTCTGGACATTTTTTCTGCCACCATTATTATTCTTTGCCATTTAGAAATTCCTCCTAAAAAAAATTGGCAGGTCCGGAGGGACTTGAACCCCCAGCACCCGATTTTGGAGACCGGTGCTCTGCCAATTGAGCTACGGACCTACTCTTTTT
>CAZVWW010000036.1:0-19607 GCA_964631265.1 uncultured Thermotogaceae bacterium | reverse complement strand
GTTGACGGAGGTGAGCAGACTGGCGAAGATCCTGGTTGTTGAAGATGAAAGAAAGATCGCCCGTTTACTGGAACTGGAACTGAATCACAGAAAATACGAGACCCGGATAGCGCGCGACGGGATGGAGGCCATGGATATCTACGAGGCATTCAAACCGGATCTTATCCTGCTCGATATCATGATTCCCGAGATTGACGGGGTGGAAGTGGCCAAACTGATCCGCCAGATGGACAACGATGTGGGGATTATCATGGTGACGGCCATGGATCAAACCCGCAACAAGGTTGAAGGGTTGAATTCCGGTGCCGATGATTACATTACCAAACCCTTTGACTTCGATGAGATGAGCGCACGGATTGAGGCCCTTCTCAGAAGAAAGGGTAACCCGAAGAAACAGAGACTGGAGATTGGGGAGGTTGAACTCTTTCCCGATTCCTACACCGTTATTGAACAGGACAGAGAGATAAACCTTTCAAAAACCGAATTTGACCTGCTCAGATACCTGGCGGAAAACCGGGGCAGGGCCGTTTCCAAGAGTGAATTGCTGGAGGAGGTCTGGGGCATTGATTATGAGTCCAGCCCCAATGTTGTGGAGGTTTATATCAATTATCTCAGAAAGAAACTGAAAACAGGAAAATCACTCATCAAGACCGTACGGGGCGTGGGATATTCCATCAAATGAAAGCCACTAAAGACAAAGGAGACAAAACGTGAAAATTTCAACCAAGACGGGAATCATCAATTCCATCGCCTTCTCAGTCCTCTCCATACTCGCCGTGTTCTTCTTTTTCATCTCCGCGCAAAACACGGTGATCGAGAGCCAGAGAAACGATATATTGTTGACAGCCGAGCATTTTTTCATGGCGCCCGAATCCCCCGGAGCCCAGCGCGGACAGGGAAGAAATGCGATTAACAACCGTTACAGCAGGCTCTCTGAGAACATATTAGTGGCGGAAAGGGAGGAGGACGGGCTTGTATTTCTTCAGGATCCCTTCAATATTGCGTCAACAATCAATCAAACGGGCATTCAATCCGTGGAGGGAATGACCTTTCTGGTGTGCAACTACAAGACAAAAGGGAAGGACTATCTCGTCGCCGGTGATATCACGCCCGAATACCAAACCGTTCAGAGTCTGAAAGTCACATCGGTTGTCTTTGTCGGCATCTTCATTCTGGCTTCGATGCTGCTGGGAGTTGTGACATCCAGACTATCTTTGAGTCCGTGGCGACAATTCCTGACCTTTATCAGTGGTATCAACACTTCCAGGCTGAAAGACAGAGTCGATGTCAAGGAAACGGATGATGAGATAAGGGAGCTGGAGCTATCACTTAATCAGATGCTGGAACGGCTCGATGACGGCTTCGAGACGCAGAGACGCTTTTCTTCGGATGCGGCGCATGAACTGAGAACCCCCGTTACCAGCATTAAAGGATATGCACAGATGCTTAAAAGATGGGGGCTTCAAAACGAGGAAATCGCAAAAGAATCCGTGGACGCGATTGTTGAAACAGCTGAGGAGATGGAGAAGATGATCGAGAATCTGCTGATCCTCAGCAGGCTGGATAGCGGAGCAATCCAAAAAGAAGACTTTCAAACAAAAGAATGGATTGAAGGACTTAAAAGCAGCCTGACAAGAAAGTATCCGGGCCGGGATCTGCTCATCCGTACCGGGGAGATGCCCCCGACCATCTGTTCCGCTCCGGCGTATTTAAAGATACTAATCGGCATCTTCGTTGATAACGCGGTTAAGTATTCTCCCGATGACACATCCGTGACGGTTGAACTCGACAAGAATGAGATCACAATAAAAGACAACGGGAAGGGAATTCGCAAGGAGGCTTTAAACCGTATCTTTGAGCGATACTATCAGTCCGATCCCGTACAATCACACGATTCCGGTCCGCAAAAAAAATCCGATGAGACCTTGACGTTTCAAAATTCTGTTAACAGTGAAGAGACAACCGGTGCCGGTATCGGCCTCTCCATTGCCAGAAAGATAGCCCGGCGATTGAAGATCGAGATCACAATCGAGAGCGAAATTAACAAGGGAACAACTGCAAAACTAATCCTGAACCAAAACGATATCTATGAAAAACCACCGATCGATTGAATTAAACAAGTAAAATGTGTATAATGAGTATAATATGATATTAATACACTCATTCTTCTCCGATTCCCCCTACTATCAATAATCTGGGTGGTGTAAGTGATGGACAGAGACCAGTGGATGAAAAAAATCCTGGAAAAGACTTCCGAGGCTATTGTAAGGGTTAAGACGTTGAGGGAGGGAAACGAAACCCCGGCGGATTATCTCTTTCTGGACTTCAATCCTGCTTTTGAGGACCTGTTCGGAGTGGAACCCGGTTCTCTCGTGAACAGAAAGCTGACAGAGATTGGAATCGACGCCCCCCGCAACCGGTTCGGATGGCTCGATAATTGTTCGACAATCGCAAAAGACGACGGCAAGAAGACCTTCGAATACTATCAACGGGAACAGAAGAGATGGTACTGCGTCGAAGTCCTTTCTCTGGAAGAGGACACTTTCACAGCGATCTTTTCCGATATCACGCAACAGAAGAAAGAGGCCGGATCATCAGCCGAATACATGAAATACAAGACCGTTTCGGACCGCTCTTTGTACGGGATTGCCATTGCTGATATCAACGGGGATATCCTCTACACCAACTCATATTTCGCGGAAAAGCACGGGTACACTCCCGGGGAACTCCTTGGAACAAATCTTTCCATTTTCCATAAGAAAAAGCAACTGCCGGTTGTCGAAAGAACGTTGTCGGATATGATGAATAAAGGGACTTTCGGACCGGAGGAGGTCATGCATACCCATAAAAACGGCAGGGAATTCCCCATGCTGATGAGCGGGGTTCTGATCAGGGACGGGGATGAGCAGCCAAAATATCTGGCGACGACAGCTCTTGATATCACCGAGAGGAAGCAGGTTGCGGAGAAGCTTAAAGAGAATGAGAAGAAGCTCAGGACCATTACTTCCGCTGCCCGGGATGCCATCATCATGATCAACAGTAAGGGGGATGTCACTTTCTGGAATGAAGCGGCGCATAAACTCCTCGGATACAGCCGGGAAGAGATTATGGGACAAAACCTCCATCATCTGATTGGTACTGAAGAACTGCAACGGGAGCATTTCAGAAAATTTCCCGAATTCTGCAGGACGGGGAAAGGCGACGCCATTGGAACGACGCTGGAATTAACGGCAATCAACAAAGAGGGGAAACAGGTTCCCTGTGAATTATCGCTCTCCTCCGTCAAACTGGACGGAAAATGGTCGGCAGTGGGTATCCTCCGGGATATCACAGAGCGTAAGATCGCCGAAGAAGCGCTTGAAAGGGAAAAGGAAAAGGCCCTGGAGGCAAGCCGGGCGAAGAGCGAATTTCTGGCCAACATGAGCCATGAACTCCGCACCCCGTTGAACGGTGTCATCGGTTTCAGCGAGATCCTTCAAAACACAGGGCTGAGCAAAAGTCAGCTTAAATACACGAAGATCGTCAGCGATTCGGCAAAATCGCTACTCAGTCTGATAAACGATATACTCGACTTTTCAAAGATAGAGGCGGGAAAGCTCGACCTCAATCCGGAAAAAACGGATCTGCATGAACTGTTGAAGAGTACACTCGATGTGGTTAAGTTCAAGGCCAAAGATAAGGGGATAGTGATAAACGAGAGTCTGTCAGAGAGGATTCCCCGAAATATCTATGTTGATTCGGTTAGATTGAAGCAGATCCTCCTGAATCTTCTGAGTAATGCCATCAAATTTACAGAAGAAGGGGCAGTGACTCTGATGGTCCGGTTGAAGGAAGTGGATTCTGAAAAAGAGACCATGAAACTCCTGTTTGCCGTTAAAGACACGGGTATCGGGATTAAGGAGGCCTCTCAGAAGAAGATTATGGAGGCCTTTACCCAGGAGGATTATTCCATCACAAGACGGTTCGGCGGGACGGGTCTGGGATTGGCCATCACAAAGAATCTTCTCCATAAGATGGGGGCCACACTCCGACTTGAAAGCCGGGTCAACCAGGGCAGCCGGTTCTTTTTTGAACTGACCCTGCCGTGGATCGATAAAGAACCGCTTGCGTCTTTGGAAGAATCGGCAGACGAGAAAAACGAACAGGTGCAGCCGGGATCTGCAAAAAAGAAGGTACTCGTGGTCGAGGACAACGAGGTTAACAGGGAATTCGCAGCAAGCGCCCTGAACCTTATCGATGAGGGCCTGGAGATCATCCATGCCGACAATGGGAAAATGGCGGTGGAGAAATTTCTGAGTCTGAAACCCGATCTGATATTTATGGATATCAGGCTCCCCGATAAGGATGGATACGAGATAACCGGCATGATCAGAAAACTCAACGCTCAAGTGCCTGTCATAGCCCTGACTGCAAAGGCTGTGAAAGGGGAGAGGGAAAGGTGCATAGCAGCGGGTATGAATGATTATCTGACAAAACCGGTTTCAATCGATCAGATCCGGGACGTGATAGAGAAGTACCTGCCCGGGAGATAAGGATAGAGTGATCCCTTTATGGTATACTAAACTCAAAGCGACACATTAAAGTTCAGGAGGGATCCCTTTGAAATTATCGACAAAATTAACAGAAACAGGTCATTTTATAGAAGATAAACTCGGCGAACTTCCAAAACCCGAAATAGGCCTCATACTCGGATCAGGGCTGGGGGAGCTGGCAGACCGGTTTGAGAACAGAGTGGCGGTTAGCTATGATGAGATACCTCACTTTCTGTCTTCTACGGCAATTGGACATGCCGGACAACTTGTTTTCGGAGAATTTCACGGGAAAAAGGTTGTTGCCATGCAGGGGAGAGTTCACGCTTACGAGGGGTACGACCTTTCAGATACCGTTTATCCCGTTTATTTCATGGAGCATCTCGGTGTCAAAGGCCTTGTACTGACCAACGCGTCCGGGGGCATTAATCTTGAGTTTGAACCCGGCGATCTGGTTGCCATCAAGGACATCATCAATTTTTCATTTCGCAATCCGTTGATCGGGCCCAATGATGAGGAAGTGGGGCCTCGCTTTCCGGATATGTCAGCCATTCTCGACGAAGAATGGGTGCAGAATGTGGAGGAGACGTTGTCCGGCAAGAACAGGGAGCTTAAGAAAGGCGTCTACATGTTCTGTCTGGGGCCGAGCTATGAAACACCGGCTGAGATAAGGGCCTATCGATCCTTTGGAGGAGACATGGTCGGGATGTCAACGGTTCCTGAGATCCTTGCAGCCAGACATTGCGGATTGAAGATATTCGGGATCTCGTGCATCACGAATATGGCCGCAGGTGTCCTGGATCAAAAGTTAACCCATCAGGAGGTCATGGACACCGCAAACAGGGTGAAGCAGAAATTCGAAAGCCTTGTGAAGGTTGTCATACAAGAGCTGAAATGATCGTATTAAAGGCAAAAAGAGGAAAAGACAAAAAGATTCGCAACGGATACCCCAATCTCTTCTCCGATGAGACCCGGGAGATACTCGGAGAAGAGAAAACGGGGATTGCGAATCTTTTTTCATATGATGACGATTTTCTGGGGACGGGGTTTTTTAACAGACAATCCAGGAAGGTCTTCCGCCTGATCTCAACTCAAGCCGTAGAACTTAACCGGGCGTTTTTTAAAGGGAAAATCAACGATGCTGTCAACAGAAGGCGTTTTTTATCCGATTCCAAAGTGAGGCGGATTTTCAACGCTGAAGCTGATCTCCTGCCCGGATTAATCGTCGACCAGTACAATCAGTATCTTGTGATTCAGATCCGGCATCCGGTTCTGGAAGATTACAAAGAACTCATCGTGAAGGCCCTTCGGGAAAGCCCGGGAAGTGAGATTGAAGGGATTTACGAGCGAAGTGATTTTGAGTCGTCCCCCGAACCGGGGTTGAAAAGAAAGAGCGGACTACTCTGGGGGAACGTCCCGGAGGAAATCACAATCGTTGAAAACGGGATCAAATACCGGGTCTCAATCCCGTCCGGTCAGAAGACCGGCTTTTTTATGGATCAGTCGCAGACACGGAAAAGTGCGGTTGAAATGGTCAGACGGTATCAGCTCGAGGACGAAAAGGCATTGGATCTGTTCTGTTTCACCGGTGCCTTTTCCCTGAATCTTGGTCGGGCGGGGATGAGAACGCTTGGAATTGATAAATCAGAAGAGGACATCAAAAGAGCGCGGGAGAATGCCGGATTAAATGCACTTGCAGACCGTTGCAATTTCGAAGCGGGAGATGTATTTGAATTACAAGATCTCAGCACGGAATACCGTTTGATCCTGCTTGATCCACCATCATTAATAAAATCAAAAAAAGAGATCCATTTCGGAAAGAGAAAGTTTACAGAAATGGTTTCAAAGGCCCTTGAGTTTCTTAAACCGCCGGGGATACTCGGAATATGCAGCTGTGCTTATCAGATAGGCTTTCAAGAGATAGAAGAATCGCTAAGAAGAGCTTGCTCCAGAACCGGCTGTTATGCCGATGTTATTAAAATGGACATTCAGTCTCCGGATCATCCATGGCTTGTCCAGGTTCCGGAAACGTTTTATCTGAAATGCCTGTGGGCATATGTGAGGGATTGAGAAACCAGGATTTTATATTTTAAAACACAGCCGGTGAAAGGGGAACGATTTTTGCTTTACGATATCAAAAATTTTCTAAGTGCGCATATCAAAAAGGCCGCGGTTGATTACTGCATACCGAAGTTGTGGATTCTGCGGGCATTTGATTTTCAAACGAAGTCGGATGTCGTTTTATCCGGAAAAGACTTGACCGGTCTGAACGATTATCTGGAAACAGCCGACGGGTACAGGGTCTTTGTCAATCCATACGGTTATTATTCAGAGATAATGGATCTTATTATAAAGCAGCAAGAAAAAACCGGCCCCAAAAAAAGAAGCCGAGACTGGTTGAGAAATTCATCAATGTATCTTATGGATTTAAAGGACGCTTTACGGTATAATCATAAGGGTTACGGGGCGGTCAACAGACCGGCTGGAAAATACCGGGAAGACGGGACATTTCTGAAAGCGATCGCCGTGCTGCCTTATTTGAAGAGCACAGGGATAGACACGATCTGTCTTGCGGGTCTTTCGGAGAATATCGCCGATTACAGCGATCAAATCCTTTCCGGATTCAGACCCGACGAGCAGTTTCAGGGTTTTCTGGAGGCAGTGGATTCTCTTGGATTCAACCTGATGATTGAGATGGATCTGATGACCTTTTCCGAGTCGGATTTCTGGGATTTTCTGGAAAAGCGTTTTATCACTTTCAGTGAAGTATACTCATGTGACGGGGTGCTCCTGAATCTGAATCGTCAATTGGATCTGACACCCATCGCCAGAATCATCGGGGAAATAAAAGGGTTCAACCAGTTTTTTTCTTTTGCCTGTAAGCTTGAAGAACTCAAGGAATCAAAATCATTTAAAAGGCTGGGATTTCAGGCACAGTTTCCCAAACAACATTATCTAAGGGAAGAAGATGCCGTTTCACTGTTCAAAAACAAGATGGAGGAGCAGCATATCCCCGTCATACTCGAACAGAAGAACGTCGATGATGAAGAAGAGGCAAACAGAAAAAAGATGAACTTCCTCCTCTCGGTCTTTTCACCGTACACGATCCCCTGCATTCATCAGGGTTATGAATTCGGCAACCCGGAACGGGAGGGGGACTGGGATTATTATGAGGATGAATTCAGAGCGTTTGTGCAAAAGATTCTTGGATTCAAAGAGAAATACAGGAAATGGGCGGTACAAGAGAATCTTATTGAAAATGCCCTCACCGATACAAAGGGGGTTTTGGGGTATGTTTACAGAAGCATCGAAAACGACTCAGCACTGGTTGTCCTTGCGAATACGGATGGTCGGAGGGAAAGATGGATAACCCTCGATATTGAATCGATCGGGATGCTTCATACAAGCCGGGTTAAGAGAAAGTTGAACGATTACCGGGAAGTGCGGCAATACCTTGAAACGGAGGAATGCTATATCCACGTCAGACTGGCCCCTTATGAGGCAACATTAATAACACTTCGATAAAAGAGGACTGGAGGCATTTAATTGATATCAGAAGAACAGGTTCAAAGACGTCTCAAGCGATTTGAAGAAGTCAATCAGAAACTGGCTGACCCGGAGACCCTGAAAGATATCGACAAGTATCAGGAGCTCTCAAAGGAAAGGGCCTATCTGGATGAATTCAGACAGAAATATAATCAGTACACCCGGGTGCTCGATGAACTGGAAGAGTACAAGGCGTATGTGAATTCAGGAGACGATGAGCTCAAAGAAATGGCGCAGCAGGAAATCCCGAAGCTGGAAGAACGACTGAAAAGGCATGAGAGAGAATTGACGACCCTGCTCGTTCCACCCGATCCGGCCGATGAAAACCATGTCATTATGGAGATAAGAGCCGGCACAGGCGGGGATGAGGCCTCCCTTTTTGCGGGGGATCTCTTTAGGATGTACTCCAAATTTGCCGATCTCAGAAACTGGAAGATCAATATTATCGAAGAAACGCCGACGGACCTCGGAGGCTTCAAGGAGATCGTGTTTAAAGTCAAGGGGAAGGGCGCCTACGGAACCCTCAAATACGAGGGTGGTGTACACCGCGTTCAGCGCGTCCCGTCAACAGAATCGGGGGGGAGGATACATACCTCATCGGCCTCGGTGGTCGTGCTCCCTGAGATAACAAGGAATATTGAAATCAAAATCAATCCCGATGACCTGAGAATAGATGTCTTTCGTGCTTCAGGAGCCGGGGGTCAGCATGTAAACCGAACCGAGTCCGCCGTGAGGATCACCCATAATCCCTCCGGGATTGTGGTGACCTGCCAGAACGAGAGGTCACAGCGTCAGAACAAGCAGCAGGCCATGGACGTTCTCAAGGCAAAGCTGTACGAAAGAGAGAGAAAAAAGCGGGAGGGATCCAAATCGAACAAACGGATGTCCCTTATCGGCACCGGTGACAGAAGCGAGAAGATCAGGACGTACAATTTCCCCCAGAGCCGGATAACCGATCACAGAGTGGGCTATACCTCCTATAATCTTGATGCCTTTATTGAAGGACAGATAGACGAGTTGATTGAAATGCTGAAAGAGGCCTACATAAAAGAGAGGTTGCAGGAAAAATAAATGTCCCTGATTGAATATCTCTTTGCCATCAGCATTTTTGTTGTGATGATCACCGTCCTTCTATATAGCTTTGGCCATTTTAAAAAAGAGGTCACCTTCTTTCTGAAAGACCTTGAAGAGAGAGGGCGAAAGAATGAGATGAAAATGCTTATCGAAAAAGACCTCTTTGCCAGGCGAAGATCCGGTATAAGCCGGGTGTCATCCGGCGGTATAAAACACTGCATGGGGTTCTGGGAACTGTCGGAAGGCGAGGAGAAGTATGTGATATACCACTTTTTGTCGGATGAAGACGACCGGACCTGCAAAGAATTCAGGAGATTTGTAATCAATCAGAAGACACTGGCGGATCCGGACAAGGGTCTTTATGCCGGGGAACTGATAATGAAGATCGAAAATGGTACTTATGTCAGACCCAACTATAAGGTGTACAACAGGGATTTCACCCGTGATTTTACGGGGCATGTTTTTGTGGAGAACGGACGATTCAGGCTTGAATACGGTGATTATTCATACACCATACCTTGAGGAGTGTTTTTATGGGTGTCAAAAAAGTTGTCATGCTTTCTCTTGTAGGGCTGTTGATCTATTCAGTCGTGTTTTCAATACCAAAAATACTGCCGACAACGGATGCATTGAACATCCCCAACGCTTTCAGCATCAATGAGGACAAGAACCGTCTCTTTGTGGGATACTCAAACGGGAGAGCCGGAATCTGGGATACAGCAACCGGAAGACTGAAAGATATCGTTTACGATATCAACATGCAATCATCGGTTATCTCTGTTGCCCATTCAAATAACGAAGTGTACCTGGCGTTGGGCCATAAAAACGGAACGCTGGGCCTCTGGACAATTAATCCGGTTCAAAAGTACGGCGAATTCATCAGAGAGGAAAACGGTATCTGGTCGATTACCTTCTCGGAAAATGACCGGTATGTTTACACCGCAAACGCCGATGGAAAGTTGAGAAGATGGGATATTGAGACAAAGATACTTGAAAACATATACACCCGCCACAGAAGAGTGATCAACTCCGCCCGGTTCTCTCCGGACGATAAATACCTGGCCACAGGAGCATCGGACGATTCCATAATCCTCTGGGATGTCGATTCGGGGGAAGTCCTCGAATATCTGCAAGGTCATTCCGGCTGGGTGACCGATCTCAGTTTTTCTCCAAACAGTAAATATCTCATCTCAGGTTCAGCTGACAAAAAGGTCATGGTCTGGGCCATACCCAGAGGATATATGCTGAGAGAATCACGCGAATTTGAGAGTGAGATCTGGGCAGTCAAATACCTGACCGAAACCGAATATCTCGTCGGTGAAGCAAACGGGGATCTCAGCCTCTGGAACTCGGAGACGGCGAGGGAAACCCGTCGGGTTAACGGGGCTCATAACGGGGCCATAAGGGCTATTGCGTATTCGCCCAAGGCCAATCAGGTCTTTACTGCTTCCAACGATGGTACCGTCAAAATCTGGGATTCCAAGAGTCTGAATCTGATTGCAACCCTTACCATGGCAAACAACGGGGAATGGATAGGCTATATGCCGTTGGGTAAATATGTCGCGAGCGCCAATGCCCTGAACCGGGATGATTTCTACGTACTCGATGAAGGGGAGAGTAATAGGATTGATGATTACAGCGACTTTCTCAACGAGGTGCCGTTTCTACCCATCGGCGATATCTTCGGACCCGAGATAGAAGCGGAAAATATCTCCTTGAAACCGCGGGATTCAACTCTCGTTTTCACCGTTTCCGATGAAGCAAAGGTGAGCGGGATAGAAGAAGGGGGAGTCTCCCATGAATATGACGCTCAAACGGTTCATTTTGAGAAAAATTTTGACATCTGGGAGGCTGATTCTTCAACGGTTGACATCACCGCTTATGATATATTCGGGAATGAAACCAGCCGGACCTTCCAAGTCCAGTTTGAGGGATTCCGGTTTTATGTGAAAGAGGCGTATGAGGACCTTGAGAAAAACATGCTGGTTGTCTTGAAGGCGATAAGAGACGGACGTTTTGTTGTTTCATACAACGGAACGGAGTACGTTGTGCCGAAAGACAAGCTTGTCTTGAGCCCTTATGCCCCGGAGATCATCATTGAGATAACCCGCCCCGAGCCTGGCAGATGGTATATGACCAAAGACGGTAAAGGCACGGAAGCCGAAGAGATAGCGTACAATTTCAGCGTTTCCGATATAGTGGGAATCGACACAGTCGTTGTCAACGACGAACAGTCGATTGAGCTCTCTGAACCGGTGAAGCGGTTTGAATCCAGCCAGAGATATCCGATGGATTTTGGATTAAATGTCCTCTCCGTGACGGCTACCAATATTGAAAAGGTCGCCAACACCGCGTCGATGACACTGATCAGAACGGAAGAGATTCCTCCCGACATCATTTTACCGCCATTTCCCGAGACCGTGTTCGAGGCGACCTATCGTCTGTCCTTTGGTGTCCGGGATAATTTTGAGGTCAGCAAGGTCCTTGTGAACGACCGGGTGAGAAGAGTGGGCAAACAGAGTGATGAGATTCGGATGGATCTTCCCGTGGCGAGGGGGACGAACCGGTACACCATTGAGGCATACGATTTATTCAACAACCGGGCCTCCAGGGAGTTTACTTTGACAGGCGGCCGCGTTATGTACGTCAAATCCGATGGGACCAAAGTAACGGATGAGACCGGCGGGATCATCGACATCCTGATGACCGGAAAACGGATAATCACTTATAACAGAGAAGGAAATGACTATATAACAAGAATAAACGGTGAAAAGGGGTTGATTAATATCCATTCGGTAGCGGACACCCCGCCGGATATCTATCCCCCGGGCCTGACAAATCTAAGGGCCGTTGTCGAGGGGGATGCCGTCTCTGTGAAAGGGATTGCCTACGATGATGTTGAATTACAGGAGATCAGAGTGGCGGGGAATATCATCCTGAGCACCGAAAAGGTGGAGATTGAACTGGCCGATTATCCCGTCCGGGAGGCCCGCTTTTTTGGTTATGAACTCAAGTTAACCGGCGAAGAACTGCTGCCTGTCAAAATCGAAGTCATGGATCAGACGGGAAAGACAACAACCGGAACAGTTATTCCCGGGATATGATGCAGAGGTGAGACAATGTTTCTCTTTTGGGCCATTACAGCAGTTGTAACAGGAGCTGTAATCGGGAGTTTTTTAAATGTTATAATATTCAGGTATTCAAAGGACGGCATGTCCATCATCAAACCGGAGCGATCGGTCTGTCCCGAATGCGGGGGGGCAATCGCCTGGTACGACAACATTCCGATCCTCAGCTTCATTTTTTTAAAGGGCAGATGCCGGCATTGTCATCAACGGATATCAGCCAGGTATATCCTTGTGGAGTCGTTGACTGCTGTTGTGTTCTTACTGAACACCGTTTTACTGGACGGTCCGCTTGAGATCATAGGGGCTTGTATCATTGCATCATCGTTGATCGTTGTGTTTTTTATTGACCTGGATACCTATACCATATCGGACTGGAACAGCTTATTTGTTCTGGCCGGCGGAACACTCATCCTGCTTCAGAGAGGCGTATGGACGAGGAACATCGTAACGGGCCTGATAGCGCTCGGCCTGATGGCGCTGCTGTATTTTCTGTCAAAAAAGGGCATCGGCATGGGGGATGTGATCCTGATAGGGGCCTCCGCCTTTGCAGTGGGACCTTTCGGTATCATACTGGCCGTGTTCATGGCGAGTCTCCTCGGTCTTCTGTTTGCACTTCTGGCGCGGAAGTCTTTCAAATCAAAGGTCCCGTTCGGTCCGTTCCTGGCAATCGGGATTTACGGCGCACTGCTGACGGAGAGTTACGTTTCGCAATGGCTTGAAACGGTTTACTTTACGCCGTTTTAACATGACAAAACGGCGAAGGGCTTTTGTTCTTTAAAAGCCCACTAATCAAGGGGGAAGAAAAGCGGAGGTGGAACACTTATGGAGGAGAGCCAAAAAAGGAATAGTACCACACCGCCTGTCGGAAGTCATTCAGCCTTATTTTTCTCAGGCGAGAAGGAACAGAAAGCGTTGCTGGCCCCTCTCTTTGAAACGGATATAAGAGAGAGGGCCCGGACAATCTACATCCGGAACAGTATAGAGACTGAATGGGTCCGTGAGAACTACGAACATATCGTTGAGAAGACACTGCCCGATGAAGAGGATTTTAACGAACTAAAGGCCTGGACGGCAACGGATATTTCTCTCAGAAGAAACGGGTTTACCCCGAGAACACTACTCGACATCTATATGCAGGAAAAGGAAAAAGTTGAAAACGAGAATGTCCGGGGCATCACAATCTACCTGGAGGTCACAACAGTCCTCATGCAGCTGTTTATGGAAGGCAGATTCAAGAACTTTTTTGAGAACCTGCAGGACGAACTGTCCCTGACATCAAACCGCTTCATCTTCCAGTACGATATGGAGAAGATCGATAAACGGATGCTCCATGTGATCATGTCGGAACATCCGTACTTCATTTACAGGGAAAAGATACAGACCAACCCCTTCTACAACAAAAAAGATGAACTCCCGATCAAAAAACTCTTCAAACATGTGGAACAGATGGAACAACTCCAGGACAAGCACAGGAAAACAAAGCAGGAGAAAGAGCAACTCGAAGAAATCCGGGAAGAGAACGAGGCGAGAATTAAAAGCCTTGAAGAAGAGAGAAAGACCACCTTTAAAGATCTGCAAAGGGTTAAAGAAGAGAACAAGTACAAGGTCCGGAGAATTGAAAAGATACAGGAGAAACTGAAAGAATACCAGAAGGAAACGGAGCGTCTCAGGGAAAATGACCGGGCCCTCAACGATGAGTTGAAGAGGAAGGCCGGGAACCTTGAAGAGGTCAGAAAGACCGAGAGGACGTATAAGCTCCGTTGTTCGAAGTATCAGAGTGAAATGGACAAAAGAGAACAAAAAATAGAAGAACTCGAGGCAAAGGTGAAAGAAGCGGAAGAAACGACAGCCTCGCTCAAGCAGAGCATGAAAGAGCTCTCGGAAAGGGCCGGGGATGAAGCGGAAAAAAGAGAGGCGATGGAGGAAAGGCATGAAACGCTTCTCGAAGAACTGGAAACAGCCCGGCGGAAAGTGGCTGATCTGGAAACGGCGGTAAAAACAAGCGAAAAAACCATAACAAGTCTGGAAAAAAGTAAACAGACCCTGGAAGAGCAGAAAGCGGAACTGGAAAGAGCCTTTCAGAAGGTAAAAGAAGAGAATTCAAAGAATATTGACAGAATGGCCGACAAGGATACCATACTGGAGAGCCTCAGAGAAGAAACAGAGGAAAAAACGGAAGAGATCAACGGACTCCAGGCGGAGATAGAGAAGCTCAACAAACAGCGTGAGGAGAAGAACGGCCGGGTTCATGAGGTCATGGCTGAAAAAGAAGAGTTGAAGAGCCGTATAGAAGAACTTGAGAATGCTCTGGAAAGTGAAAATCAGAAGGGCGAAGAACTGAAGAGACAGTATGAGGCAAGAGAAACGCGAATACAGGAACAAAAAGAGAAGGCTGAAAAACGGATTAAGACGCTCGAAGAAGAAAAAGAGGATCTGGAAAGATTGCTGGTTGAAAAAGACGATGAGATAGACCGGCAGGGGGTCGACCTTCTCCGGGTGCATTCGGAAAAAGATGAGATGAAAAAGGAAAAAGAGCGGTTGAAAGAAAAGCTCGAGGCGGATAAAAAGACTCACTCGGAGAACCTCGGAAAACTAAGAGACTCCATCAAGAGTATCAGGCTGCATCATCAGATGGACAAACAGAGATTGGCACAGAACAAAGAGGAACTGAAAAAGAGGGATCTGAAGAATAAATGGTTAAACGCCCGGATCGAAGAACTGAAAGAGGAACTATCGGTCCTTTCCCGACAGCTCGAGGAGACTGAAAAAGAACTGAACAAAAGGCAAGCCCGGGCCGGGGAGCTTAAAGAGGCGTTGAAGACCAAAACAGAAGAACTGGAAGAACTTCTTGAAAAAGAACGAAAAAAAGATCAGATGATCAAAAGACTCGAAGCCGAAAAAGAGACGAGAGAAGAGGAATTGAACCAAAAGAAAATCGAAGCGGAAGCCCTTGAAGAAAAACACAGGAAAGAAAAGGAGTCATATGAATCAACCCTCGGGGAGCTTCGTGATGAGATCAGGAAACAGACGGCTGTGTTTGAGGAACTGAAAGAAAAGGTTGAAAGGTTGAAAGAAGAAAACCAGCGGAACAGGAGTGAGCTGGACAAAAAGAATCAGGAATTGAAGGAACTGTCAGAGATGAAAGAGACACTCGAAAACAAACTCAAAGAAAGAGAGCAAGAACGGGGGACCCTTCAGCAAAGGGTTGATGATTTGGAAGCGGAGATAAGCAAAAAAGAAACAAGGGTTGAACAGGACCGGCAGACCATCAGAGGACTGAATAAGAAAAGTGTTGAATTTTCCGAAAGAGAAAAGACCTATCAGGAAAAGATAAACCGTTTGAGTGAACGGATCAAGAATAGCGGTGAAAAAAACGAAAGACTCCGGAACGAGATTGAGTCATGGCAAGCGAAAGTCAATCGCTTAGTCAACGAAAAGGAACAGATCAACCGGGAGAAGGAAAAAGCCGAGGAGAGAATCAAAGGATTATCCGGTGAGCTGAGGAGTCTCCGGGAGCAATTGAAAGACAAGAACAGCGAGCTGGAACGGATGCATCTGGAAAACAACGAAAACCGGGAGGCCCTTGCGAGAGAGAGTATGCGGATTGAAACGTTAAAGAAGGAGATCGACGAAATCAAATTCGAGAAGTTGAGCCTCCTGAACAGACTGCAGGGTTACAAGAACGCAGTCTCTGAGCTGAAGAAAAAGATCGAGAAGATAGGCGACAGCGGGAGTAAATATCTTGAGATCAGTAGATTTGAGGAACAGATGAGAATGCTGAGTGATAACAATCCAAAAGAATGACAACCGGAAGGTCAGGTTTCAACAGGTCTCTTTTACGTTGTTTCTCCTGTATCTGTTCATCCTCTCCTATTTTCTGTTTGTGAATGAGACGGGGTACCGTTACAATTCTTTTTTACATCAGGACAAGCTGATTCATTTTCTTGCCTTCTTCGCCGGGCAGTTGATGATCATGTCTGCTGCTATCAAAAAGAGCCCGCTGAGAAGGCTGGTCTGGTCAGTTTATCTTCTCCTTCCGCTGATTGCGGAGATCATACAGACTTTCCAGCCGTATCGTGTGCAAAGCATCTGGGATATGGTGTCCGGATACGGCGGACTGCTATCAGGATTCATCATCTATAAATTGTTGGCAATGTTCATTTCCAAAAAGACGAAAGGGGAAAGAGATGTGTAGAATGGTTGGAGTGATTTCAAAAACGGAGGTTGAGATAAAGGACTGGCTGCCCGGTCTGGAAGATCAGGCCAGGAACGGGAAGAAAAACCCCCACGGGGACGGTTATGGGATCGCGTTTTACAAAGACGGAACCCTTCACATGAGAAGAGAGATATCGCCGGTATGGGAAAGAAAGACGGATTTTGATAACGACCGGTCAAAACTGGTCATTCTGCATGCGAGAAAGGCAAGCCGGGGCGGGATCACCCTCGACAACGTGCATCCCTTTTCCTCAAAGCTGGACGATGAAAACCTTGTTTTCTGTCACAACGGCACGATCAAAGATATTGAAGAGGTCAACGGGGATATCCCCTCTGAAGACATCACAGACTCAAAGGTCTTTTTCGAGATCTTCCTGAAGAAGTTCGAGATGACCGGCGACATCGTCACCTCCGTCCTGGAAACCATACGGACGATCCGTGATAACTGCCGTGACATCACCTCGATGAACTCGTTCTTCTCCGACGGGAAACGGTTGATTGCGGTGCGATACTGTTTGAAAAATGAGGATTATTACAGAATGGGTTACAGAGAGCTGGGGGGGAATGGATACGCCATAACAACCGAAGAATATCCCGGATACGGGACAGATGACTGGACCTGGCTCGAAAACAGGACGGTCAATGTTTTCACGCCGGACAGCCTCAAGACCTTCACCCCTTAGGGTCGGACAGATCCCGGAACCCATCGCCGAGGAAGGTGAAACCGAGGACGGTCAAGGCGATCATAAGCCCCGGAAAGATGGCAAGCCACGGGGCCTGGCCCATATAACGCTGTGATTCAAGCAAAAGTCTTCCCCAGCTGGGAACCGGGGGCTGTGTGCCGAGCCCGATATAGCTCAATCCGGCTTCTGAGAGGATTGCGAACGCAAAATTGGCCGTTATGAGAACGGACAAAGAGGCGGTTAAATGCGGCAGAAAATGCTTGATGACCATTGCGGGCATCCGGGTCCCGATCGCCCGCGACGCCTTGATAAAATCTTGTTCTTTCAGGCTGATGACCTCACTGCGAACCTGTCTGGCAAAAATCGGTATCCGGACCACCCCGATGGCAATCATCGCATTGTAGATGTTCGGGCCGAAGACCGAAACGATGGCGATTGCAAAGACAATGGCCGGGAAGGCATAAAGCCCGTCCATGAAACGCATGATGATCTCATCAACAACCCTGTTTGAAAGACCGGAGATCAGACCGAGTATCAGGCCGAAGACGATGGCAATCGATGTGGATATCCCGCCCACACTGAAGGCAATCCGCCCCCCTATCATGCATCTGCTGAAAAGGTCTCTACCGTAGTTATCAGTCCCGAAGGGATGTTCTAAAGAAGGCGGTAAAAAACGGGTATTGATATTCATCGAGTAAGGATCGAACGGGGTATACCAGAAACTGATAATCGATAAAGTGATGACAACGAGACTAATGATGATGCCGGCCATCAGACTTCTGTGATGTTTTATCCGGATATAATACCGTCTGAAGACCTCGGCGTTTGAGTGAATGCCCTCTATTCTGCCCCGGCGCATCCCTTTTTCAACCTCCTCTTTTTCATATTCAAACTCTTATCCTCGGGTCCAGCAGCATATGAAAGATATCAACGGTAAAATTAATGATGATCGTTATCAGGGCGATCCAGACAACGATCCCCTGGACAACGGGAAGGTCCCTTCTCTGAACAGCCATCAACAGAGTTCTCCCCAGTCCGGGGATTGAAAAGACGTTCTCAATGATAATCGTACCGGCAAGGATAGTGGCCGTCTGCAAACCGAGTACGTTCAAAACCGGTATCATGGCATTTTTCAGGATATGCTTTGAAAAAAGCCGCTTCCGGCTGATGCCCTTACTCATCGCCGTTCTGGTATAATCGGCATTCATCGTTTCGAGTATCGAGGTCCTTATCATCCTTGTCAAAACGGCTGAAGAAATAATCCCGAGTGAAAGAGACGGCAACAGGATCGAGCGGAACCAACCAAACGGGTCTTCTTGAAGGGGGATATAGCCGCCGGCTGGCAGCACACCGAGTTTGACTGAAAAGAGAAGCAGCAACAAAATCCCCAGCCAGAAACCCGGAATGACGATCCCGGCCTGTGAAAAGACGGAGATCAGAAAATCCGGGAGCTTGTTCTGCTTCTTAGCCGCCATGATCCCAAGCGGGAAGGAAAGCAGTATTGCGATGGCCGTACTGACCAGTGTCAGCGAAATAGTGGGAGGCAGTGTCTCGCGGATAACGGCTCCGACCGGTCTTTCATAGCCAAAGGATTCTCCCATGTCCCCCCTTGCAAAATCAGCGATCCACTTGAAATATCTCATCACAACAGGCCTGTCAAGCCCCATATCCTCTCGAAGCTCCTGAACGGCGGCCTCATCCGCATCCATCCCCAGGATGACCCGGGCCGGGTCCCCCGGAAGGGCGTTAAAGATAAAAAAAGAAAGCAAAGAAACGGCCAGGACGGTGATCATCCCGGTAAAGACCCGTATGGTGAAGAAATGATTCATCTCTCAGAGTTCTTCCACGCTGAAATTGTCATTGGTGTATATACAGATCTCGCTTGCAATCTTCATGGATTCCAGGACCAGCTCTTTGGGTTCCATATCCGTGTTCCTCATCAGGGCTCTTGCACTGGCCAGGGCATAGCCGCTTCCCGACCCGATTGCCGTCACATTCTCATCCGGCTGGATAACCTCCCCGCTGCCTGAAACAACCAGAATATTCTCATCATCAGCCACCACAAGGAATGCCTCAAGCCGTCTGAGCATCTTGTCAACACGCCACTCCTTGGCAAGCTCAACCGACGCTCTCAAGAGATGTTTCCCGTGCTTCTTGTATTTTTCCTCAAATTTTTCAAACAACGTGATCGCATCGGCCACCGACCCGGCAAACCCCGCAATGACTTTACCGTCCCCGAGTTTTCGAACCTTCCTCGCAGTCGCCTTCATAACCGTGTTCCCCAGTGTCACCTGCCCGTCACTGGCAATCACCGTCTTGCCGTTTTGCTGAACGGCTAAAACTGTCGTTCCATTTAACTTGTCCATAAAAAACCTCCAGTCTGATCTCGTGCTATGATTATACGTGCACGCCACAAAGATGTCAACCGGAAA
>CAZVWW010000035.1:4435-19648 GCA_964631265.1 uncultured Thermotogaceae bacterium | reverse complement strand
CCGATGACATCGGTCAAAAAGATGGCGTAGAAAAAGTTGATGATATTGAATGCGCCGCCACCAAATATATCCCCGGCACCAAAGAGGATCTTCGTCTTCAGCGGAAGTCTTTGATGAACACTTGCAGTTTTATCCTTCATGCGGTCACCTGACAACTTCCCATTTGTTGATACGTGAGAGGATCTCAAAGGGTTTGGTGTAATCTCCGTAGACAACGGATATATGATGGGCAAAGCCATTGTAAACGACCTTTTCCAACAACTCTGAGAGTGGAATGTCAAATCTGGCCTTCATATAGGTCCCTCTCAGTTCCTTTTCCATCGGGAAGGCCTCTCCGCGCCCGAGAAGAATCCTTGTCTTACCCCGGGCCGTATCGATTCTTGCAAAGGATATCTCTCCGGATTTCATCACAAAGTCCGCTGTAACGCCCTTGCCACCCATATGATAGGAATCGAGTGAGATGTTGCATGTCCCATCTGTCAGATTGCACGGCGCCACACCGCAATGCCAGAGAAGGGCGTAATCGTCTTTCAAGTCGACCTGTGAAAAATCAGCCATAAACGGGGTTAGTGCGCCCATTGCATCATGTGCCATCATGCTCATCAGACCTTCCACATCCCCCTCGCATCCCAACAGGATTCCTTTTGACTGCAGATAGGACATGGAGGCGCAGGGTGCAATGCCGAATTCCCTTGCAAATTCCGGCCAGCATCTTATGGCAAGCGCATCGATGGCGTTATCTGTCAGGAACGTTTTTATTTTTTCGGTCAGTAGTGCAACTTTGTTGAGCTGTTCATCGCTGATGGGGGTGGTATCAAAGATCTCTTTCAGTTCCGCCGCGGTTCGTTTGACATCGCTCTCTTTTGTCTCACTGTTGATAACCTCAGAGAGTTCATAATGATCAAGCAGCATCCCGGTTTCTCTGTAGGTGTTCAGTTCGTTCAAGCCAACGTTGAAAAAGCCTTTGGCCCGGTAGCCGAGTATTCCGAAATGGGAAGTGGCCAGGCTCTTTTTAATCTTGAGGGCTCTCACCCAGTCTTCGTCAAGGGCATCCCCCACGCAGACTCTGTAGTTGTCGGTACCGGCTTTGAAGAGGTTTGAGGCATTGAGATTGACCCCGCAAACCGAGTTGAGTCTGATCTTCCCGCCGTTGTAAGGGAGTTCTTCAAGCCCCCAGAGCAGGATCGGTTTTTCTATGATGGAATTGATAACGAGTGCCAAATGGCCCAGATGGAATGTACCACTGATGATGACAACTCCGTCTACCGATTGTTCTGAAAGTTTGCGAGCTGCTTTTTTGGCATCTTCCACTTCGATTAACATTTCTTCGATAAATATGAAATCTGCATCTTCCCTTTTTTTGTAATTCTCCATTATGTCCTTATAAATTGACTGGGCAGCCTTAAAATCAAAGGTCTTTCTCCCCAGGCAAACAACACCAATCTTCGGTTTCTCTCTCATTTTAACCACTCCTGTTTTATGTTTTATATATCGCTCCGGTTTCAAAAAAAAGATGTTCAAGTGCAATCGATAGGCCGCCTATGGACGGGCTGGTAAATTCAAGGCAGCTTGTATGTAATTGACTTTTAAGTCCGCTGCTGCGAAGCAGGGTCTCGATCTTATCATTCAACAGTCCCATCAGCTTTTTGTATTTAAATATCTCTCCGTAGAAGACCAGGTTTTCAGGGTCAATCATCTTGATCAGATTAACAATGCCGAGCGCCAGATAGAATATGACTTCTTCGATTAACTCTCTTATCTCATCTTCATGCTGTGTATACGTTATAGAATCATCCGATTCCATGAAATAAGTCTTGAAAATGGTATCAATATCAACTTTTTCGGATGCCCCGTTGCAGTTTTGATAGATCCGGGGTGTCTTTTCTTTTGAAAACCATTTTCTGACCTGTGAGATGATCCGCTTTGATGAGATTGTGGTCTCCAGACAGCCTCTCTGACCGCAACTGCATTCATATCCGTCGACGTTGACAATGATATGACCGATCTCCCCGGCCATGTTGTTGGCTCCGTAAAGCAGCTTCTTGTCGATGATGATGGCGGCTCCGATGCCAGGGCCGTGCTTGATAAAGATGAAATTCTTCAGGTTTCGTTCCTTTGAACAGTTCACTTCGGCAAGCGCCAGACCTCTCACGTTGTTTTCAACAACAACGGGAATATTATAGAGTGCTTCAAGGATTTCCCTGACTTTAACGCTTTTGTTCCATACGCCATAGGCATATTCACTGACACCATTTACAGAATCAACTTTGCCGGCGATGCCCACACCGATTCCCAGCACACTGCTTTTTGATATATCGAGTTTCCAGAGCAGGCTTTTTGATTCTTCAACGATTTCTTCAAGGAATCTTTCCGGATCTGTTCTGCTGTTGGTCTTGATCCGGGTCGTTGTTAACATTTCAAGACTGAGATTGGAAATGGAAATAATGGTGTTTTCCTTTTCAATATTGATGCCAATAATAAAGCGATGCTTTTTATTAATATCAAGGAGGATCTTCTTCCTGCCGGCACGCCCGTTTCCCGAGGCAGTTCCCACTTCAATAAGGGCTCCCTCGCTGAGCATTTCGTTCGATATGGTTGTGACGGCCCCGGGGCTTAAGCCCGTTATGTCTGCAATATCCTTCCTTGAAAGACAGCCTCTGTCTCGAAGGACATTCAAAATAACCGACCGGTTATTCTTTTTCACAACATTCAGATCCATGACAGAATTTTTCATTTTTCTCCTCTTTCTTTCGAAGATATCCCATTGGATTATACCAGTGTCAGATAAAAATTTAAAGGTTGAATTAATCTAAATAAATCCAATTATGAGCGGTTTCGTTCAATTACAATAAACAATCTTCTCAATTTGGCATTTTCCTTCAAGTAGCTCTGAATAGCAAACAAAACAATGGTTGCAATATTCCTTTATCTTTTGTATAATAATAGAGCGATTAGTTATCGCTGTAGATTATTAACCAAAATTCTATTTCAGGGAGGTTTTATTCAATGAGAAAAGTATTGTTGGTTCTCTTGATTGTACTGTTTAGCACATTGATGTTCTCACAGACAATCAAAGTCCTGGCCTGGGACGATGCACACACACAGGCATGGAAAGCATTAGTTGAGGAATTTGAGAAAGAGACGGGTATCGAGGTGGAACTCGAGTTAATACCATCCACATCGATGCTTCAGAAGACATCGTTGAACGTTACTGAGAACAAGGCCAATTACGATCTGGTTGCCATTGACGAGGGTAACGTTGCAAAATTCGGGGACCTGCTGGTTCCCTACAAAGACTGGCCCGAGGGAGATGTCTATCCGAAGGTCGGGACACAGGACATACCCGCCGCCATCTTTGCATCAGCCGAATGGAAAGGCGAGAACGTCGGAATACCGATAAACGGCAACATGTATGTCTGGATGACAAGAGAAGATATTGTCAACAATCCCGAATACAAAGAGGAATTCAGAAAACAGTTTGGCTATGAGCTTCAGGTCCCCAAGACACTGGATCAGCTGATGAATATGGCTATTTTCCTCGAACCCAAGGGTATCTTCGGTTTTGCCCCCTTCACTTTCAATTCCGAGGGAGCCACCTGTGAAGCCGTCATGTTCTTCGAATCCTTCGGCACAAGTGTTATGACCATGAAAGACGGTCAGTACGAAGTCACACTTGACAAGGAAAAGGCCCTGCAGGCCATCATGTTCTACAAGGACCTGCTCGAATATTCACCACAGGGTGCCATGAACATGGGACACGGTGCAAGAATTGCAGCGTTCAGTGACGGACTTGTATTCTCCATGTTCCAGTGGCCCGGCATTGTACCATCCCATGAAGATGAAAACGAATCACTCGTTGCCGGCAAGATTGAATACACAGCACCACCAGCCGGTCCCGATCAGAGAGCTGCTGTAAGAGGCTGCTGGATTCTCGGTGTCCCGAAAGCGTCTGATAACAAAGCCGCTGCTGCTGAATTCTCCTACTGGCTCAACAACCACGATGCCGGAATGAAGTTGGCAGACGAGGGTATGACACCGGTTAGAACAGATCTTCTTCAGAATGAAGAACTGATGGAAGAAAGCCCATGGTACGCCGGAATGGCAGAAGCAGGAAAGTACGCCGTCAGCAGACCGAACAGGACAACACATTATCCAGAATACTCCGAAATCATCAAAAACAACTGGCTTGCCGCAGTTACAGGAAAGGTGGCACCGGAAAAAGCTGTAGATACAATGGTTTCTGAGTTAAATAAACTGTTGGAGAAGTATGAATAGCATCCATTCTAAAAGGAGTTTGCGCCCCCGAAAAAGGGGGCGCCCCTTTTTATATTTTATCATTCCGGCGGCTTTGACGGTCGGTGTAATACTCGTTTTTCCGATCATTTACGGTTTCGGGCTGTCTTTTTTCAACTGGCCTCAGGTTGATGACGGAACAAGAGCCTTTATTGGTTTTAAGAATTACCTGGATCTCTTTCAGGACAGTCTTTTTTGGCGTTCATTAATGCTGCAGCTTGGTTTTATCTTTATCGCTATTCCAATCCAACTGGTTATTGGCTTCTTTGTGGCTATTCTATTTAACAACGATTTCCCGGCAAGCGGTCTTTTAAGGACTCTCTTACTCTTGCCCGTTTTTGTTCTTCCTGTCCTTTCGGGTTTGACCTGGAAATTGATGTTGCAACCTCGGTACGGTGTCATCACCTATCTACTCTCACAGATTGGTTTAGAGTTCCCACAAGGAATATTGAGCGATAAATCCCTGGCTTATGCCGCCGTTATCATACAGGATATCTGGCGAATGTGGCCGTTTATGTTCATGATTCTATATGCCGGTATCAGCGGGATATCAAAGGATCTAATCGAGGCGGCTGAGATTGACGGGGCTTCTTTTTATCAGAAGACCTTCAAGATTATCCTACCTCTCCTCAGAGGAACGATAGCAACGGCCATCCTGCTGAGGACCATCGATGCCCTCAGGATCTTCTCTGAAGTCTTTGTTATGACCAAAGGGGGCCCGGGTTCGGACGGAACCATGCTTTTTTCATTGTATATTCACAAACAGGCCTTTCAGTTCGGAAAACTCGGGTATGCATCTTCCATGGCGGTCGTGTTGATTGTGATCACATTGTTGTTTGCCTTTGGACTTGTCAGAAAAAACATGGACATTGATACAGCATGATAGGGGATGGTGGTTTGTTATGACAAGAAAAAATAAAAAAAGACTTAGAGCATGGCTGTTATTCACACTTGCGATTATCATCGTAATGATGGAATTATTCCCTATCTATATCGTTGTATCGAACGGTTTCAAACGGGATCTGGATATCAGAACGTCCAATCCTTTTAGTTTTAAATTTTCCATGAGGAGTTATCAGCAAGTATTTGAAAAGAGCGATTTTATTCCCTCTATCAGCAACAGTTTGATCGTGGGACTCTCATCAACAGCGATATCTCTCATATTTGGTTCGATGGCTGCTTATGGGATTGCCAGATTCAAATTTAAAGGGAGAAAAGGATTATCTTATTCTTTTCTTGTATCAAGAATGGTACCTCAGATAGCACTATCGGTGCCGATTTTTATACTTTTTGACCGGCTTGGTTTGACGGACACCCATATTTCACTGATTCTCGCTTATACCAGTTTTAATCTGCCTTATATCATCTGGTTGTTGTTGCCTTTCTTCGCATCCGTGTCACCGTCATTTGAGGAAGCAGCTCTGGTGGACGGTTGTAACAAAAAACAGGTGTTCTGGAGAATATTCCTGCCACTTACAGCTCCGGGTCTCGTAGTTGCAGCTATATTTGCGTTTATCATGGCATGGAATGAATACATATATGCCCTCGTTTTAACAGGCAACACTACAAAGACAGCCCCTATAGCCGTTAACGGGTTTATGGGTCAGTATGCGCCGAAGTGGGGACAATTAGCGGCCTCCGGAACGATTATTCTCATACCGGTTATCATATTTACGCTGGCTTTGCAGCGATACATCATCAAAGGGTTGACAGCAGGTGGTGTGAAAGAATAAACTATCTCAGGTATATGGTTGGCTTAATATATGAAAAGTTGCTCTTTAGATTGATCAGACTTTCAGAATGTCCGATGATAAATATCCCGGCATCAACAAGAGAACTGTAAAAGCGGTTTATCAGTTTTTGCCGGGTTTCCTCGCCGAAGTAGATCATAACGTTTCGGCAGAATATGATGTCAAAGCCTTTTTTAAAATTAAACGATTTTGTGAGATTGAAACTTCGAAACGTGATAAAGTTGCGAAGCCGGGGATCGATCATATACCCCATATTCTTCTTTTCAAAGTACTTGCTCAGAATGTAGGGTGATACCTCGGTTTGGATTGTAGCGGGATAAACACCTCTTATTGCGGTTCTTAAACTCTCATGACTGATATCCGTCGCCAGTATCTTGGGCCTGATACCGGGGAAATTCTCCAGAAAAAACATCACCATGCTGTACGGTTCTTCTCCTGATGAGCAACCTGCGCTCCATAATCGGATCTCCTGATTCCTTTTAATCCGTCTGTTTTTTTCCATAATCTGTTCTAAGTTGGCCTTCAGAAAATCAAAATGCTGGTTTTCCCTGAAGAAATCGGTCTTATGTGTCGTTATCTTATGCGTGAAATCATGCCACTCTTTACTCCCCTCGTTCTTTTTCAGAAAAGAGATGAATTCATTGTAATCGTCCATCCCGGATTTATGCATAAAATTGTCAATTTTAGTTTTCAGCATGTTTTTCTTACTGACTTTGCATTCCATCCCGAATTTTTGGGTGAGGTATTCTGTTATCTCGTGATACACTTTATCAGAGAACCTTGTAGGACTCATGATATCCTCTCCAGATATTGGATTAGAAAGTTGGGAATGCCCTCCAGATCAACTATTTTATCGACAGCGTTTAATCTGATGGCCTCTTTCGGCATTCCAAAAACGGTACAACTCTTTTCACTCTGGGCAATGGTGTAGGCCCCTTTCTGCTTCATTGTGAGGAGTCCCTTCGCACCGTCAGCTCCCATTCCCGTTAGTATGATTCCGATGGCTTGTGATTTGATATGTTTTGCCACGGATTCAAAGAGAATCTCCACAGATGGTTTCTGATGGTAAATCAGGGGGCCATCAACGATCTTTGTATAGAAATAAGCGCCTTTTTTGATGACTTCCATATGCATGCCACCGGGTGCGAGATAGGCAACGCCGTTTTTCAGTACCTCATTACCATTCGCTTCTTTAATTGTGAGTTGCGACACATCGTTCAGTCTTTTGGCAAACTGTGTTGTAAAGTTCTTCGGCATATGCTGTACCATTACAACCGGTGGGAATTTCGCAGGTAGTTTTTCCACTATTTTTTTGATGGCATGCGTTCCCCCGGTAGACGCTCCAATTGCTATGATGGGTTTTTCAAGCAGAATGTTCTTTTGTATTCTCTGACCAACACTTGGCGTGTGATTCTTTAATCTTCTTTTCAAGCTTCCGATTTGTACCCTGTTTAATGACCCGGCCTTCCTTACCCGGTCTTTTAGTTCTTCGCTTATCTCCGGTATCCGGTTTTTATTGGTCGGCTTTTCAAGGACATCCACCGCTCCCAGGTCAAAGGCCTTGATTTCATACTTTGAACGTTCCCTGGCCAAAGAGCTGAAGATGATCACAGGCATGGGTTTTGCCCGCATCAGTTTTTCAAGAAAGGTCAGCCCGTCCATACGGGGCATTTCAATGTCGAGAATAATAACATCCGGGGCGAGTTTAACGATCTTATCTCTTCCTTCAAACGGATCCTTAGCAGAACCTACAACCTGAATATCATCCTCGGCCTCGAGGATCTTGGCGACCCCTCTTCTTATGACCATAGAATCATCGATTATCAATACTTTTATCTTCTTATTTGTCATTTTCCGTACCAGTCCTCTGTTCGAATCTTTTTTAGTTTGTAAACGATAATTTCCCCTTCGTTGTTGTCAAATATAACCTTTCGGCCAAGTTGTCCGCCGGTATCCCTTGAAACGATTGGTATGTTGTATTTTTTCAACCAGTTTTCAGCAAATTCCACGTTAAGCGGGCCAATATTGGAATTGATATCTTCATTCATCGACCCCCCAAGCAGATGAATTTCCAGATCTCTTTTCTTTGATCCGAGTTTTTTCATCATCTGAAAGAGATAGGGAATGGAAACGTTACCGTATCTTCCGTTGGGGCTGTCTTTTGCGCTTGGAAATACATAGTGATTCATTCCACCGAATTTCCGTACCTTGTCCCAGATACAGATGGCAACACACGATCCAAGAACTGTCTGTATCCAATAGGGTTCCTGACTTACAAAAACATAACCGGGGTGAAGAAAGTATTTTTTCTTTTCATCCTTAACTTCTTCTTCCATAAGAACCCTCCAAACTGATTGTCGTTAATAACGTTACTGATGGTATTCTAAAACCTCTATTTTTGGTTCCTCGTCTCTCTTATAGGTTGAAAAAACGATGAGATTAAGATTCTCGGAATAGAAGGGATAAAAGACATCCTCATCGCATTCATGGAACATTTCGGTTTTTTTCTCTTTTAGATTGTACGTGTAAAGGTTATAACTGCTTTTCTTATTAGACGAGAATAATAATGATGCCTGTCCAATATTGATAACGTCAACAATGTTTCCCTTCATTTCCAGTGGTATTTCTTTTTTTCCGCTTCTGGTATCATATCTTTTAATGACATAACGGGTCCCGTTTAATGCTGAATAGTAGATGGATGAATTGATGATGCAAAAGGATTGTATTTGCTCACCGATGGGGTATTCTTCTATTACGTTCCCCTCAAGATCCACCTTCAGGATGTTTCCCTCTTCGATGAGATATATATGATCATTTTCAACTCTCAGACAATATATTATACCAGAATATAATTGATTTAAGACCTCTTTGTTGATATGATAACTGTATAAGGTATTGTGGTCTTCCTCGCCCGATATAAAGAATATCCGATTATCCAACATAACGGGAAAATATTCACCTGTCCCCGGAACGACGATCTCCTTTTCGATATATGTGTTCAGATTTAAAAAAAAGGGGTTTCTGTTACCGGTCTTTTTGTCACTGATATAGACAAAGAACTCGCCATTACGATTAACATGTGGATATTCATACAACGCTTCTTTCCTAAAAAAATCGGCCCTTTTGTTGTTTTGAGCGGTCAATAAATCAACAAAAAACAGTCTTTCCCGCAGGGTTAAGAAAAAACTGATAATATCACCTCTTGAGAGATCCGCTGTCTCAACATCAAGAAACTGATGACCGTTCTTTTTACTTTTCATAGTGGTGACGGTTCCGTTTTGCGTAATCGTTAAATCGATCTCATCAAAAAGGATAGAATAGTCCTCTTTAAGGCCTTCTTCTTTTTCACTCCACAATTCGTAAAGCGGATGTTGATGAATCTCATCCAACCTCTTTACCTGAGACGTAACTGTGTTCGGTAATATCAGCGACAGTATAAAAAAGAAAAACAGAGTTTTCAGCAGGTATGGATCTTCAACATATTGGTTGTACCGGATCTTCCCCACGGGATTCCCGCTGTTATAAGGACTTTCTCTCCCTTTTTGGCAAGGTTGAGTTTTAATATCTTTTCAACTCCCTTTTCGATCATCTCATCAGTATCTTTTGTCTTTGATATTAAAACGGGTGTTACGCCGCTGACGAGTGTCAGGCGATAGTAAGTCTCAAGCTTCGGGGTTATGCCGATGAGGTTTGCATCGGGTCTGAAACTTGACACCTTTTTTGCGGTAAAGCCTGTCACTGTGGAGGTAACGATCACATCAATATCCAGCAAATTACAAATATCTTTGCAGGATTTAGCGATGGCCTCTTCATCGGATGAGATAAATTCATCGTAGTTGCCCCCGATATTCTTCTTTTGATAGATATATTCCTTGAGATTTTCTTCAGCCTTTTGAGAAATTCGGTTCATAACTTGAACAGCTTCAAGTGGATACTTGCCAACCGTTGTCTCTCCGGATAACATAACGGCATCTGTTCCATCTAATATGGCATTTGCGATGTCGGTGGCTTCAGCCCGGGTCGGCCGTGGATTATCCACCATTGATTCAAGCATCTGTGTAGCAGTTATAACCGGTTTGCTCTGCTCGTTGGACATGTTGATAATGTGTTTCTGTGCAACCGGAACTTCTTCTGTGGGGATCTCAACACCGAGGTCTCCTCTGGCAACCATTATGCCGTCAGCTCTGTAAATGATGCTTCTCAGATGCTGCATGGCCTGTTTTGTTTCAATCTTGGCGATAATGGGGATATTGCCGTTAGATTTTTTCTGTTCATCCCGGCATACATCAATATCCTCCGGTTTACGAACGAATGACTGGGCGATAAAATCAAGTTCTTCCTCTACGGCAAGTTTGATATATTGCTTATCCTTTTCCGTTATCGGGGGCAGGCCTATATCGACTCCAGGTACGTTGATTCCCTTTTTATGTGATATCTCTCCGTTATTTAATACCCTTGTCTTGATTTCCGTATCGGTCCTGTCAATAACCTTCAAAGCGATAAGCCCGTCATAAACCATGATCAAGTCGCCCTTTCTTATATCTTTTGGAAGATCCTTATAACTGATGCTGACTCTTTCGCTATCTCCTTTTATATTCTCGACGGTGAGCGTGAACTGCTGTCCTTTTTTTAAAAAAACCTGATCTTCAACAAACATCCCTGTCCTTATTTTGGGGCCTTCCAGATCCAAAAGGATGGCGATTGGCAGCTCTAATTTCTTTCTTATCTTCTTGATTCTCTTAATAACCTTGAGATGATCTTCGGGTTTTTCATGAGATGTGTTAAGACGGAAAACATTGACTCCGCTTTTGATGAGCTTATATAACATATCCTCGCTTCTTGAAGCAGGTCCGAGCGTCGCAACGATTTTTGTTCTTCTCATTTTCAATTCCTTTCCGGAGATGTTTTGTTAATTCCTTTGAATCATCCGTAGGCTGTTTCAGGATAATAAATAAGACAATTTGTACAGATCCATATTCAATTCCTTCTTTTTATCCAATATTTCCTCGTAAGGGATTCTCGCCATCTGATTTGCAGAAAGCGCTATCATCTTTCCGAAGTCACCTTCCATAACAGCATTGACGGCGTGTAGGCCCATTCTCGTGGCAAGAATTCTGTCAAAGGCTGACGGACTTCCCCCTCTCTGGACATGACCAAGGATCGTTATTCGTGTCTCGTAGCCGATCTTGTGTTCCAGGTGTCTTGATACGGTGTATGCACTGGCAGCTCCTTCAGCCACGACGATAATACTGTTTATCTTCCCTCTTTTTCTCTCTTCGAGCAGTCTGTCAGAGAGTTTGTTGTAATCCACGGGAACCTCGGGGATTATTGCGGCCTCGGACCCGGTGATGATGGAGGACATAAGAGCGATGTAACCGGTTTCTCTTCCCATTACTTCGACAATGAATGCTCTTTCATGAGAACTGGCGGTATCTTTGAGTTTCTGGATGATTTCCATCGTCGTATTGAGACAGGTATCGACACCGATACACATATCCGTTCCACTAATGTCGTTGTCGATGCTCCCGGGTATGCCGACCGTGGGTATACCGTGATCTGCATCAAGAAAGGCTGCGCCGTGGAGGCTTCCATCTCCTCCAATAACAACGACGGCTTCAATTTCAAATTTCTTGAGGATTTCTGCTGCTTCATCCCGGACACTTGCCACCTTAAACTCCGGGCATCTGGCCGTTCTGAGGAAAGTTCCACCCTTTTCCATTGTTCCGGAGACATCCGTGTAATTGAGTTGTTTGATATCCTCTTCCAGAATTCCGGTATAGCCTCTGAAGATCCCGAAGACTTCCAAACCGCTTTTTATGGCATATCTGGTTACTGCCCTCACCGCTGCGTTCATCCCGGGGGAATCTCCCCCGCTTGTCATAACCGCTATTCTCTTAATACTCAACTTCAATCCCTCCTGCTTTTTTAACTTCAATTATAGAATTTAGAATAGTTTCTTCCAGTTTGCCGATTCTGTTGTTATTATAGAGTGATACGATGTCAATGAGGATGACGGTCTCATTGTCACGGGCAATTGTTATGACATCTCTGATCCCGAGAGCCCCGATAATGTAAACGGTGAAATCCGCATCACTTAGTCCGAGTTCCTTCTGCCTTCTGTGTATTTCTCTTGCTGTCTTTCGTTTAAGGTGTTTGATGGTTTGATTCTTTCTGTTTATCTTATCTAAAAAAGGTCTGGACATGGTGTTGAGTATTTCCTTTGCGTTCTCATCGTCAATTGCTGTAACGGCAGCATAACCCGACATGAATTCATTGTTTTCCTCACAGTACTCTCTCCAAAATTTAAACCAGTCCGATTTGTCGTACTTCAAAATATCAAAAAAACGATTGGATCTCTCCCTTAATACACTTCTCAACATGACACCTCTTTAACTGTATTTTCTCTTGAATAATTCCAGTACGAGTTCCACTTCACCTTTACCAACTCCAAGCTCTTTTGCAATATCATTCGAATCAAGCCCTTCGGAAGACAGGTTCATTATCTTATGTTCTATTGAACTACTTTTAAGGTCGAATGGATTTTCAACCTCTTCTTCTCTGGACTCTGTATTTTTCCTCGGATCGAATTTTTCAGCGATATCCGGTTTTTCTTCTATGGGTTTGTCTGTTTTAGGTTCATTTTCTTCACTTATGGTTTCATCAGATTCTTTCTTTCTGACTTCAACATGTGGTTCTCGAGTGTCTTCCCCGGTTATATTTGATTGATCCGCACGGTTCAATAAAGCCTCTAACTCGGTCTTTCTTTTAGCAGCATCAGACATCACTGATGTGAGTTTTAAATAGATCTCATTTGACTCTTTGAGCAACTTGTTCATCTCATCCAGTTTGTTCTCAAGCGAAGACAGTCGCGTAGCGGATATATGTTGAAACTTACTGACGAGATCGATCACGCTTTCTTCAAATTCAGCAAAGTCAATATCCGCTACATTCTGTTTACCTTTGGACTGTCTGATAAAGTAAAAAGCAATCAGTGCAATAAATATGATTGTTGATATGATTACTGCTAATACGAGCATGGTTGGCATCATTATTCAAACCTTTAACTGAGATTATTCCCCTGCTTCTTTGTCAAGTGATTCGTTAATCTTTTCAAGTTTTTCAAGGATTTTGTTGTATTCTTCACGGGTAACATAGTCATTTTTCTGTTTTTCCTCGTTCATTTTCTTCTGCAAATCCTCGGGGATGTATTTCTGATAATAACTCTTTGCCTCTTCGGTCGTAATCTTTCCGGTTTTCTGGAGATCTTCCAAAAAATCGGTGAAACGTTTTTTCATGTACATCGAAAATCCGAGGCTTAAGGAAAGAGGACTGAGCTGTTCCTTCAGTTCTTCCCCCTCTCTAACATCTTCAAACATCCTTTGAGCCTCTTCCTGTGTGATCTTTCCCTTTTTGACTAATTCCTGTGTGTTCTTCTTGAGTTGGGAGACTGCGCCAACACCCATATAAAAAACATCGTCAAAAATACTCACAACTACTTCCTCCTTTCGTCAGTTATTAATTCATAGATAACAAATATTCCCAAAAGAGCCACCCCGATATAGGCAACAATCTGGTTCTCAAAGTTGTTGATGCTGATCAACAGGGCTGCAATGATTGTAGACAAGGCAAGCCCGTTCAGTCCGTTTCTCATTCCATGGAGCAATCTTTCCAACTTATTTGATTCTATTTCGAGCTTGATCTTCCCAGATTCAAAGATCTTCTGATAGTTCTTGATTTTTCTGGGTGACATCAGAATATTCCATATGTATTCCCCTTCGAGCGCATCCATCCGATCGGTATAAAGGCTCAGCCACCTCTTCCTCATATAATCCTCGAAGAATTTAATGGCGTTGAAAGACGGGTCAAGCTTTCTTGCAATACTCTCTATCATCAGGATGACCTTCCCCATGATTAAAAGCTGAGGCGGTACCTGAACCTTGTACTTTCTGATAATCTTAAAGGTCTCCATGACAAGTTCAGACATACTGAATTCACTGAGCGGTTTCCCGTAATATCTTGAAAAAAGCAGTTTAATCTCATCTTGAAATTCGTCCGGATTGGAGACAGAGAAGTGTTCAGTGACAATAAGGGTCAACATCTCTGTATCTCTTCTTGTCATTGAAAGAACCATTTCCAGCAGAAAACGCCTTGTGCTTTTGTCGATGATGCCTACCTGCCCAAAATCGATGAAATAGAGACGATTGTTCCTGGTTGCGATTAGATTTCCGGGATGTGGATCATTATGAAGGAAACCGATCAAAAAGGCCTGTTGAAACATACAGTCTGCTCCGGCCCATACAAGCTTCTTTTTATCGATCTTCAAAGGCATCTCTTCTTCAGACATCTCAAGTAAATCCGTAAAGACAATACCGGGGATATACTGCATGACCAGAATCTTCTCACAAGAGAGTTCCAAATTTGGCTGTGGTGCAAAGATGACTTCATTCATTCGAAAGGCATCGTTGAATTTTTCAAGTGCCTGAGCCTCGCTGTAAAGATCCATTTCACGATTGATTGAGATGCCGAACTCCTTGACGATCTGGACCAAATCGAAGTCCTTGAAAACTGGAAAATGATTAAAAAACCTGGCAAGACTTTTCAGTACTTCAATATCTTTATTCACCAGTTTTTTAATACCCGGTCGTCTCACCTTTATAACAACTTCCGTTCCATCAAGTAAGAGGGCTCTGTGGACCTGCGCTATAGAGGCTGCTGCTTGAGGTTTTTCCTTAATATAAAGGATCTTTTCCTCCCAGTTCGGCAGGGATTCTTCCAGAACCGCTTTGCAATGAGAAAATGGAATGGGAGGTACCTCATCCTGGAGTTTACGTAATTCATTGATAATATCGTCGGGGAGTAAATCATATCTCGTAGAGAGCATCTGTCCAAGTTTTATAAATGTGGTTCCGAGTTCTTCCAGGGCAAGGCGAACCCGCCTGCCTCTGTCAGGAGGATGTTTCTTTAAACTGAATTTACGAAACACATAACCAAGTCCGTATTTTGAGAAAACCTCGATAATTTCAAAAAAACGTTTTCTGTTTTCTTTTTTTTGAGATTTTTGCATGTTATTCCTCCGTTGACCGTTGTTGAATTATATCATATTCAAGATACCTTATTAACATTGCTCCAGGAAGACTCCAAAAGAATATTGTTTACTTAAGTTGTGCGT
>CAZVWW010000035.1:0-4335 GCA_964631265.1 uncultured Thermotogaceae bacterium | reverse complement strand
CTGATTCCCTAAGAAAGTTATCTTTCATAAAATAGAAAAACGGCGAAAATCCATGAAAATCCATGAAAATTCATACTTGATTCATATAATTGGAAATATTTGGTATAGATTACCGATAACCATCGAATAGAATACTTTCAAAAAAAAATCTTTGATGCTATAATGGAAGCGTTTCCATGATTTGAAAATGAAAGCGGTGTATAGATGTCCGCCAAAAGGGTAACTATCAGAGACGTTGCACGTGAAGCGGGAGTTGGCGTTGGAACGGTTTCCAGAGTTTTGAACTCCGGAGCGGTTAAGACTGATACCCGGCAACGTGTTCTAAAGACAATTGAAAAACTCGGTTATAAACCAAATATTTTTGCCCGAAGTCTTGCCGGGGGAAAATCAAGAAGGATACTGACGCTGATCCCGGAAGTCAAGTCTGAATTCCATTGGCGGATCCTTGAAAGTTTCGATCATCAATTAGACGAGTATGATTTTCAAAGCATCATTTATCCGCTTATTTCTAAGAAGCGTTACGAAGCCCTCATCAACAATCCATCTTTTGCTCAGGAAGTTGAAGGCGTTGTCATGATGACGATTACGCCGGAAATTCTCAAAAACGGGCTTTACGTTGAGGTACCTGTTGTTCTTATTGAGGAAAACAGAAAAGATTTTTCCTGTGTCTTTCTTAATAATTACAGAGGGGGTGTGTTGGCAGCAAACCGACTGATTGAACGTGGTGCAACGGACTTTTACGCGATTTATTCTTCAATAGCCAACCCGCTGATAAAAAACAGGCATATGCAGAGGAGAATTGACGGCTTCAGAGATGCCCTTGAGGAATATAACATAGAACTTTACAACCATCATATTATATATTCCGATTACAGTATCGGCCCTTCCACAAATAATATAAGAGACATGTTAAGCGGTGGCGGAAAACCCGGAATTTTTGCATTAACTGACAATTTTGCCCTGCTGGTGCTTCAGGTTGCATCCACGATTGGTAAAAAGCCGGGAAAAGATTTTTACATCATCGGATATGATAATCAGTCCTGGACAGAAAAAATTGGCCTCACTACCATCGAACAACCCATAGAAGAATTTGGAAAGACCGGTGCCAAGCTGATCCTGGAAAAAATCGAGAATCCCGAATCTCCGGTCAGGCAGGTTGAGTTTTCCCCGGTTTTAATTGACAGAAATACAGCATAAAACTATAAAGGGAGGTTGATTTATGGGTAAGAGGTCTAAGGGAAGTATCTTGCAAAAAGAGCAAAGTCTGGCATACAAACTATTAATACCGACCCTCGTTGTTTTGGGACTTGTAGCGATTTTTCCATTAGGACAGGTAGTTGTTACAAGTTTCACGAACAGAGAATTTGCGGGGGAACAGGAGACAAAATTTATCGGTTTTAATAATTATGCCCAGCTGCTTGGAGTAACAGTAAAGGAGCTTCCCCCTGAAATTGACGATGACACAGGCGAAGTTGTTAAAGATCCTGAAACCGGCGAGACTGAATACGAAAGAAGCATCATGGTTCTGCCTAGAAAACCAAACAGATATAAAGAATTGTTTCAATATAATTGGTTTGGTAAGCGGTATGTTGTGGGAGCACGGGATAAAGAATTCTTAATTGCCGTGGGAAATACAATCCTCTTCACAATTCTATCGGTCTTCTTTGAAACAGTGATAGGTCTCTTCCTGGCTTTGGTTGTCAACAGTAATTTTAAAGGAAAAGGTGTAATGAGAACGACCATGCTCATTCCGTGGGCTGTCATTACAGTTGTTTCTGCAAGGATATGGGAGTGGATGCTCGAACCGGGCTCTTCTGGTTTCTTCAACATGCTGATGTACAGGATGGGGTTATCCGATGGGCAGGCTTCGTTTCTGACGAACTCTGCTTTGCAGATGCCGACGATGGTTGCGGTTGATGTCTGGAAGACGGCACCGTATATGGCATTGTTACTACTTGCAGGATTGCAAACAATTCCAAAGGAGCTTTATGAAGCTTCAGATGTTGATGGAGCGAGTAAGGTGAGGCAGTTCTTCACGATTACCCTGCCGTTGTTGAAACCCGCACTGGCAGTTGCGCTCATATTCAGGACGCTGGATGCACTGAGAGTATTTGACATCTTCCAGGTGCTGATGTCAAGCAAGATGTATTCCATGGCATCCTACAATTACTTCCAGCTGATACAGAACCGGGATATGGGATTGTCATCCGCCATCGGTGTTATCATATTCATTATTATAGCCATATTCGCTGTAATCTACATCAAGTCGTTTGGAGTTGATGAAGAATGACAAGAACTCAAAGAAGAAAACTCAAAAAGGTCTTATTTTGGATTGTAATTGTTGTTGTATTTGTTTATCTCGTCTTCCCGTTTTACTGGGCGCTCAATTCGTCGTTGAAGACAGAGGACCAGTTGATGATGACACCGGCCACATTTATACCCAGGGATACGGAGGGGAATTTTGCACCAACACTGCAAAACTACAAAGGCGCACTCTCTGATCCAACCTTTATAAGGAGTATCTGGAACAGTACGGTTGTCGGTTTTACAACCACGGCCCTGGCGCTTATTGTTGGATCATTTTCAGCTTTTGCACTCGGGAAACTGCGGTTCAAGGGCAAGAAACCAACCCTGTATCTCATACTCTCGATGACAATGTTTCCGCAGGTTACCGTTCTATCGGGTTTATACGCCGTCATAACGGCTCTGAACCTGCATCCGATACTGAGTATGATCTTGTCTTATATGATATTCACACTACCCTTCACCACATGGGTACTGACAACGTTCTTTAAGAAACTGCCGATTGAATTAATGCAGTCGGCTCAGGTTGACGGGGCAACACCGTTCCAGACCTTTTATCATATTCTGTTGCCTTTGACGGCACCAGCACTTGTAACAACCGGATTGCTGGCCTTTATTGCCGCCTGGAATGAATACCTGTTCGCACTCACGTTTACATCAATCGCACCACAGTCCAGAACGATCCCGGTTGCGATCTCTCTTTTCTCCGGCTCAATAGCAAGACAGGAGCCTTTTGGTGAGATCATGGCCGGAGCGATCATCGTTACTATCCCGGTGGTCTTACTGGTTCTCTTCTTCCAGAGAAAGATTGTGGCAGGATTAACTGCAGGAGCAGTTAAAGGATAGAAACTTGGGCGACAAGCCCAAATAACCTTAAGGAGGTAGATTTATGAGTAAGAAGATCTTATTGACAGTAGTACTGGTAGCAGTTTTGGCAGTTGTCTCGATTGCTCAGGAGACCATTACAGTTGCAGCAGGTGCTGTTGGAATCGAACTGGAACTGGCGAAAAAGGCCGCAAGAGAATTTGAATCCATCTTCCCCGGTGTGGAAGTAAAGGTTCTTGACACACCTGATATGGCAACAGACCGATTGGGCCTGTATCTTCAGTTCTTTGAGGCAGAGAGTTCAAAGGTAGACGTTTATCAGATCGATGTTATCTGGCCCGGAGACCTTGCCCAGCATTTTGTAGACCTCTACAAGTACGGTGGACATGACTATGCTCCAAATCACTTCCAGCCCATCATTGAAAACAACACAGTAGACGGGGAACTAATCGCTATTCCGTGGTTTACAGATGCACCGGTTCTCTATTACAGAACCGATCTACTCGAGGAATACGGTTTTGACGGTCCTCCTCAGACATGGGACGAACTCGAACATATGGCAAAAGTTGTAACTGAGGGAGAAAAAAAGGACAACCCAGATTTCTGGGGCTTTGTTTTCCAGGGAAATGCCTACGAGGGTTTGACCTGTGATGCTCTCGAATGGATCGCTTCCAATGACGGTGGAAAGATCATCAACAGTGATAAAGAGATCACAATTGCCAATGAGAATGCTGCGGATATCCTCAAAAAGGTAAGGGGCTGGATCGGTACAATCGCTCCTGAAGGCGTTCTCACATTTGACGAGGAAGCATCAAGAAAAGTATGGCAGGGTGGCAATGCCTTGTTCATGAGAAACTGGCCCTATGCTTACAAACTGAGCCAGTCTGACGACAGTGCCGTTAAGGGTAAGTTTGATGTTACAACACTCCCGAGAGGAAAGGGCACATCATCAGCTACACTCGGCGGTTGGCAGCTTGCTGTCAGCAAGTATAGTAAGAATCCTGCTCTCGCTGCACAGGTCGCATTCTTCTTTGCCAATTACAAGCATCAGAAGGAAAGAGCTATCGAGGCTTCCTACAACCCCACCATCAAGACACTGTATCAGGATCCTGAAGTCCTTGAGGCTGTACCGTTCTTCGGAACACTTTATGATGTATTCACCAACGCAGTTGCAAGACCTTCAACAGCTTCAGCACCAAATTACAA
>CAZVWW010000034.1:0-20598 GCA_964631265.1 uncultured Thermotogaceae bacterium | reverse complement strand
GCGGGAAAAAGTGAGGCCTTTCAGCATAGCCTGATCTCAACTGGCGCAGGACCGAGATAAGGGTATCTCCCACAAGGGCATCTATTTCATCGATTAACAAGATGATTTTCTTTTCATTGTTCAAACTCCAGAGGGATAATATTCTCTTTAAGACATCATTTTCACCATATTTGTCAACACCGTCCAAAAGAAAGTGACTGAAAAAATCTTCCCCAAAAGTGATGGCGTTTGCAAAATCCAATGAGGAAATAATGGCTTTCATACCCTTTGCCACATTGCTACGAGCGGTCTGTGCCGTTTCAATGTTGACATAAAGGCACTTATATCGTCCTTCTTTATTAATATAATCCTGAAGCGCCAAAAGAGAAGAAGTTTTTCCCGTTTGACGCGGAGCGTGCAGAATAAAATATCGCCATTTATCCACCAGTGTCATGATTTCATCTTTGTTGATTCGTTTCAACGGATCAATCATATAATTGTTTTCAGCCCTTACCGGTCCCGCTGTATTAAAAAACTTCTCCATGGCTTTCACTTCCTTTTCTTTCTCCCTTCAATTCTAACACTTCTATGCCGTAAACAAAAATACACTTAAGATCAGCAAGGCAAGAATCCTGGATAAAATAAACCGTTCGACAGGCAGTTGTAGAACAACATGGTCAGGACCATTAGTAACGCTTGTCTCCGCTCTGTCTTCCCTTTTGACACTCCTTTTTATTGTTCCCCGTTTTTTAGTCTTTTTTCTTTTTTGTTGCGGAATATGAGTTACAGAGCAGCTATAGATGATCTTGAAAAGCGGATAAAGGAGTTTATAGACGGAAATGATACTTGAAGCAGGCTGACGGATCAATCACATAAGGGGACGGTAATTCCAATTCGCGAAGGTTGTCTTGTTCTTTTTGTACCAGCTTCGAGGATAGAAGAAACAGTTGACTGTCTTTAAGCCCAGCGGTTCAAAATATTGATCATCGTTGTTTGTGATCATAACCGTTTTTTGAAGCTTTTCCGACAACGCTTTAATGCTTTCATACAAGGGCAGGTAGTACGTATTGGGGGTTATCGAATCATAGTATTTCCAGGTGGCTCCCGTGTTCAGGGAGAGTATTGAACCGTCCACAAAAGGGAGATAGAGCTCGGGAAAGTCCTCCAGCGTGTAAAGGGAAGCAAAAAAACCTTCCGTGCTTATCCTTTCCATCTCTTTTAGGGCTTTAAGAGGGTTTGGAATAAATGGCAGCGTGCTTTCAGAGAATGAGAAATCGAAATGATTCTCTGAAAACCGGGTTTTTTGCAAGTCCCCAATCTCAAAGGTTGCATCAGGGCCGGCATATAAGTCTATCGCCTTTATCAACTGATAGCGGCTTTTGTCAATACCGTGGTATTGGGGCTTACAGCCCTTCAAAACCTCTTTCAAATAATGGTAATGAGCGCCGGCCCCGCACCCTCCGTCCAGTACCTTTTCCGGTCTGAAATAATGGACCGCTGAGGCAACGGCAGATAGTTGATGGCTGTTGTAGCCCTTATAATCATCACGCATGTGTCTGTCGTATCGAATATCATATTGAATCGACACGGGCTGGATATCAAAATCAGTATCATTCCCGTTGGATTCTTTGAGAGGATTCATGATCTTGAAAAGTCTGAATATATCTCCGGGGTGATAAGGAGTCCATTCGTTCAACAGGACTTTTTTGGAATAGAATTGGTGAAGTTTATTCGGCACTATCGACTGTTTTATAAAAGTTGCAGAGGGGCTCTCTTTCCCGGTAAGCAATTTGCAAAATTTATCATAAAGCCCTGCAGGGTGGCCGGCTGACGTAAACAACGTCAACGATACCTTGTCGATTTTCTTAAACCAGTACGCATAGTCTTTTAATATCTGCAGGGACTTCCCATTGCCGGCAACGGCGGTATCAAGATAAAATTTCATTTATCCTGTTAACTGGATTGATCCGGCTGAATCGCCATTCCGTTCATGATAAATTTAACGATGTTTTCCATGGAGAGATCGTTCTCGATGGTTCCCGTATTCATACTCTCGGCGATCAGATTTGCCGTCACGCGGGTTGGGATAGTTTCCGGGATGGCACCTTCGGTCTTACCCTCGTCTATTAATGTCTCAATCTTCTGGATAAAGGCATTATACCTGAGCTTAAGTGATTGGAGGTTCTCGGCTGTATGCTCATTGCTTTCGATGATCTTTGTTTTATCCATCTCGATCAATTTCATGATCTCTTTCCGGTTCATGACGAAATCGATGTACGATTTCAAGACCTTTTTGAACCTGGTCAGGTAGCTGTTTCCATTATCGAAATTACCGAAGATGTGCTGTTCCAGTTCGTCGATCCCTTCCGTCCAGGCTTCAAGAAAGAGAGAGTCCTTTGTCGGGTAATAATAAAAGATCAGGGCCTTTTTGACTCCGGCTTCACTGGCAATCTCATCAACCGAAGAACCATCAAATCCCTTTTTAGCAAAGATTGTCTTGGCAGCTTCCAGTATCTTTCTTTTGGTTTTTATCTTTTTTGCCATGCTCTCTTCCCTCCTGAGTTAGTTTATGATGATCGCTTTTGCTCTATTAATATTGTACCATAAATCAGGAAAAATTGACCCGGTGGTAAAAAAGAGTTTTGGCAACACCAATCAATTGACTGTATTAACAATTTTTATCTTTGCACGTTTGCATCCTGTACATTCATTTTTTCGTAACAGTCCTTTGCCGGCTGAGATGGTATAATGCCCTTATAAGCAGAAAAACGGAGGTAGTGGCTTTGCAAAGACATATTCTTGTATTGGCTCTAATGACAATCCTATCGATAGCGGCACTGGGATTCTACATCAACGACGGTGTCCTCAATGCCTGGAACAGATACGGTATGGCTTACGATACTTATCAGGATAATAATCAGACGGTCTTTAAGACCCTGTACCGTTACCGGGGTTTTGGCGGAACGGTCAATTTCTATTATGTACCGGCCATGAAGAATATCACATTAGAGCAACCCCATCCCCCCTCACTGAGAAGAAAGTCTGATACAGAGCTTCTTATCACCTTTTGGCTTCACCGAAACAACCTCTTTTATCTTAACCGGCAAGTCATTAACACCTTCAACCGGATACTGTCCGAATCATCAAAAGGAGCGGCCTCCTTTCGAACACCGTACAGCGTTATCCGTGTGGATTGCCAGTATACCTCCGATTTATTCTATATCTCACTCACCGAATCCTACTGATCAGTCCGCAACGAGTATGGCTCCCCAATTGGGAAACAATTTTACAGCCAATCCTCCATCCGTCGTATTGTACCGCTCATCGTTGAGTACATCGTAATAGCGTCCTTCATTACCGGCCTTAAGATGAACCGTTTTCTCCCCGCCGGATGAATTGACGGCAATGATCGCGTCGTGTTCCTTTAAATGCCTTCGGAAGGCCAATTGCTCGTGATCAACCAGGATCTGTTCATAACCCCCGTATTTCAACGCGTCATATTGCATATAAAACCAGTTCAGTTTTTGGATGAGATCAAACAGAGACTTGTGGTCTGAATGGTCTCTTAGCGTATCGAGATCGAAGAAAGGTCTTACCATCTCATCACTGGTCTCGTTTCGCTTCCCCTCGATTGCCCATTCACTCCCGTAGTATATCGACGGATTTCCGGGAATGGTAAAGAGCAGTAGATGTAAGGGATACAGATGAGCCCCCCGTTGCAGTCTGCTCGTAATTCTGCTGACATCGTGGTTGTCGAGGAAATTGTAAAGGGTATAATCCCTGTACAAGCCGCCTTCTCCGAACTGCCTGTTCAACGAATACGCAATCTCATAGAAGTTCGAGTCGTTGAAACTCGAGTACAGACCCTTATGGACTTCATAATTGGTAACGCTATGAAACCGGTCGTCACCAAGCCACTTCCGATAGTCCCCATGGATTATCTCTCCCATCAGCCAGAAGTCTTTTTCGAACGTATCTGTATGGGCCCTGAGTGATTTGACAAATCCCATATCAAGACAGTCAGCTGCATCAAGTCTTATGCCGTCAATATCAAATTCGTCCTTCCAGAAGCTGACAGCCTCCAGGAGATAGTTCTTCACTTCTTCATTTTCAAGATTCAGCTTGACCAGCTCTTCATGATTCTCCCAGGTGCCGTAGGAAAAGCCGTCTCCATGATGATTGTTGGCATGAAAGTCGACATTTGAAAACCAATCGATGTATTCAGAATCTGAACCTGCTTCCAGCAGTTTTTGAAATGCGAAGAGTCCCCGGCCGGCATGGTTGAATACCCCGTCAAGGACAACTCTGATTCCCCTCTCGTGAGCCTTTTCTACAAGTGTCTTTAAATCATCGTTGTCTCCGAGTCTCCGGTCCACTCTGAAATAATCCACCGTTTCATAACCGTGATAAACCGACTCAAAAACAGGACCGAGATAGATTGCGTTGAAGCCCAGGTTCTTAATATAATCAAGTCTCTTTGTGATCAGTCCGAGTCTGTGTGAACTCTCACTTTCTTTTTGCCTTTCAAGTGCACCACAATATCCCAGTGGATAGATGTGATAGAACGATGCGCTGTCATACCATTTTTTGTCTGTCATATCCAACCTCCTGATATACCGTTAGGTATATTCTGATTAAAAAAATTTATGAGTAAATGCCATGCATAAACTGATGAGAAGCAGAGAAAACGAGCTCCTCATCGAGTTCGCGGTATCCGTTAAGCCACAACCCGATATAGGTGTTAATCAAGCCCAGAATCGTCGCCGAGAGCTCTTTTTCCTTGTTTTTCATATTGCCGTGATCCCCGGATGCTTTGGTAAAGAGCTGTTCCAGAATCGCGTATTCCTTTTCAAGTGTCCCAGCGGTCATCTTGAAATAATTACTCTCAGGGGGGGCAAAGACCATATACAGGAGCATCCTGTAGAAATACCGGTTCTGCTTCGCAAACTGAAAATGGGCTCTGACAACCCTGTTAATCGTCAGGGGAAGATCACCGGTATAATTCACGGCTGTGAGGATTGCTTTAAACAACTCCCGCGAATGGCTCGCGATGATCTCCTTCAGGAGCCCGTTCTTGCTTCCGAAATAATAATAAAGCGTCGGTTTACTGACCTTTGAGAGATCACAGATCTCCTGAATCCCGACATTCTCAAACCCCTTCCGGGAAAACATCCGTACCGCTGTTTGCATAATCAGATCTCTGTTTGACATTTCACTCACCGAAAACAATATACCATACGGTATACGTTTTGTCAAGCGTTATCTTTTACGGGATTATCCGGCTGATTTATCCTTCGGATGCCCGACCGGTGCGAGATAGACACAGAATTCATCTTCACCCTCGAGATCAAAAAGATCATCAAGCGGTCTCTGAAAATAAGCGGCTATAGCACATGTTCCAAGTCCCAGGGCCTCACTGGCCAGATAGAGGTTCTGGCATACATGACCTGAATCGATCAGGATCGGTTTGTGTGACCCGACATCATATCGCCATTCACCCCGATAGGGGATAACGGACCAGACAAAGGTGACCGCTGCATTCCCAACGAACTTCTGCCCCATTGACGCTTCGCTGATCTCGGCCGAGAAATCCCCTTCTTTAATAAAAGCCAGCTTATGGTCAAGGGCCAGATACCTGTAGAGACCCTTTTCCAATCCTTCGACACTGTTGACCCAGAGATAGGTCTCGAACGGATGTCTTGCCCCGGCGGAGGGGACTGTCCGGATGGTTGCATAGTTATCGCCCTTAATGTCTTTCACGCCTTGTGTGGCCCACAACAAATAAGAGAGTTCTTCCAGGGATAACGGCTCTTCTGAAAAGACTCTGTGGCTCTTTCTCTTTTCAACAATCTCTGTGAAGTCCCGCGTCTTAAGTTTTGCTTCTTTCGGATCGGGAAGTTTGAAGAGAATGCCGTTTTTCCTGACCGTTTTCTCAAGCGGTGGTTGAGCAGCGCCCTGCTGTTGATCCGATTTAATCTTCTTTGACAACAACTCAAACTTCTTCGATTTTAAAAACTCTCTGCCTTCTTGAATCCTTTTTTCCATTTTATCACCTCTGAATGGGATTGGTTTTATTTCCGTATTATTATATCATTTCCTTAACCGGAAACGATGACAAATGCTCAGTTCAATAATTTGAACTTCTATCACTTTGTTTACGTCTTCTAAGAATGAGGTGATGATATGTATAGAAATATTCTTCAAACCATAGGGGCAACACCGTTGGTGAAGATCAATAAACTTAACCCGAACAAGGATGTTGAGATGCTGGCCAAGGTTGAGGGGTTTAATCCAACCGGCAGTATAAAAGACAGAATAGCGCTAAAGATGATTGAACAGGCTGAGACATCGGGAGAGCTGACAAAAGACAAGACGATCATTGAACCAACTTCGGGCAACACCGGGATTGGTATTGCGATGATCGGGGCGGTCAAGGGCTATCGTGTTGAGATCGTAATGAGCGAGAAAGTCTCGATGGAACGCCGTATGATGATTGAAGCATTCGGGGCAACGGTAACACTGACACCGGCTGAAAATGGAACAGATGGCGCTATTCAAAAGGTCAAAGCGTTGATTGCTGCATATCCAGAAAAATACTTCCTTCCTTATCAGTTTTCCAACAAATACAACAAGCTGGCTCATTATAAAACCACTGCAGAGGAACTATGGAAAGATACCAATGGCACAATCACGCATCTGGTTTCATCAATTGGAACATCCGGAACAATCATGGGGGTTGGGAAAGGGTTGAAAGAAAACAATCCCAATATCAAAATCATAGAGGCACATCCCGTAAAAGGACATTATATCCAGGGGTTGAAAAATATGGAAGAAGCCGTGATCCCTGAACTCTACGATCCAGCTTTAATCGATGAATCGATATACATCGAAAGTGAAGATGCGATCACAATGGCGAGAAGAATTATCCTCGAAGAGGGAATATTCGTCGGCATGAGCAGCGGAGCGGCAATGAAAGCGGCTTTAAATGTTGTAAACGACCTCAAAACCGGAACGGTTGTTGTCATTTTTCCAGACAGAGGGGAGAAATATCTCAGTACAAAGCTCTTTCAAAAGAACTGATTCTTTTATGAACCGGACTTTATGCTATAATTAAAAAACAACAGTTCATAATGGAGGAGTGATTTCCCAGTGAAAGGCATGTTGGTCAACATATGGATTGAAACTTGGAAAGACTTGTTTGGCGAGAAAAACGTCAACGAGGTATCACAGAAATTGGGGATTGATCCGGAAAGAACGTTCACACCGCTTGAGGATTTTGATGAGAAGAAAATAAAATCCCTTTCCGAAGAACTGGCAAAGAAGATAAACACCTCCAGAGAGGAATTCTGGAGAAAAACGGGAAAGAAGAATATCACAACCTTCAGGGGATGGTATCCTGAGTACTTTAAGAAGCCCGGAGTCCTTTCCTTTCTTTCCGCTATGGATATGGTCCATGCCATTCTGACCAAGAGAGTCCAGGGGGCGAGTCCACCAAGACTCATCTTTGAGCAGACCGGACCGAAGACGGCTGAGATGATATACCGTTCACACCGCAGCTATTCCTATTACTTCCTCGGACTCCTTGAAGGAGCCGGAGAGTTTTTTAACGATCCGTTGGAGACAGAGGTATTGGAAGACGGGAAAAGTGATGAAGGCGGGGAAAAACTGAGAGTAAAGATAACCGCACAGAAAGAATACGGAAAATTTCCAAAACTGAAGGGGTTTAAATGGATGGCATTCGGAGTCACAAAGAATCTCCTCATCGTTTTTTCTGTTTTCTTCCCGGTAATTATAGGTGCTGCAGCCTACTTCTCATTTAAATACATCCCGCAAACATGGCTTGCATCCGTTATCACAGCAGGGGTAACAAGTCTTATGGGCTTTTTCAGCTTCAAAGTTATCAAAAATGGGCTCTCGGAGGTCAAGGACGCTTTCCAGATGATGAAAGAAAAGGACTATGATACCCCTATCATGTTTAACGGCGAAAAACATTTCAAAGAGATATTCGATCAGTATAATACCGCCAATGTTGAATCAAAAGAATTAATGAACGGGTTATCCGGAGATCTCCAGGAGATAGAGGCGTTTAATTCTAAGATTTCCGATTCTGCAAAAGAAATGAGAAATCTGACCAGCACCATGAGTGAGCTGTCCAATCAGGTTGCCACCACAGCGGTTGACATCAGCACGGATACTGAATCCATCTCCGAAGCAGTCAGTACCAACGTCAACACCTTGAATGACATTGTCGAAAAAGAGACGAACATGGTGAATTCGCTGAACGATGCGGTCAAATCCATTCTCGATTCGGCTAAGAGCGTTGAGAATTCTGCCGTGGGGATTCAGGATATGAGTGAGCAGTTTGATGAACTCGTAGGGGTTGGAAAGACTTTGCAGGATCAGGCCAGCAAGATTATGGGGATTGCGGACACGGTAACTGATATCGCCGATCAGACCAATCTTCTTGCCTTAAACGCTGCAATAGAGGCTGCCAGGAGTGGTGAGGCCGGAAAAGGCTTCAGCGTTGTGGCTGATGAGATCCGTAAACTCGCAGAAGAGAGCCGGAGCTCAGCCGACCAGATCGCCACCTTCTTAAAAGAGATCTCCGAGGGAATCAACACATTGATTGAGCGGTTGATGGGACAGTTTGAAAACATGAAAAAACAATCCACCAATCTTAAAGAGAATTCCATCAAAAACAAAGAATCGAGTAACAACATATCTAATATTTCATCAGATTTGAACGAGATCATCCTCCATCTTCAGGAAGATGCGGAGAAACTTGACAAGGTCTCGTCCAGCATCGAAAACCTGCTGGCCATCTCCGAGGAGAGTTCCGCCACTGCCGAAGAGATAAGCGCTTCGATACAGAAATTCCTCAGCGATGTCAACGATGTCCTTGAAAGTGTTGAAAAGATCGGCAAGTTCATCGCCAGCCTGGATGAATACTTTGAAAACATCAACATGTAGTGAACAGACTCTCTCGACGATAAAGTTATCTACAAGGGGGCGTTTCCCCCTTGTTTTTTTGAATAAACCTGTTCGTTCGGATTATCGATTAAAGGGAGGCATCACAGAAGATTAAGAGGACAATACTGAAAAAGGTATTACTGCTTGTGTTATTAACCATGACCCTGTACGGTTTCGCTGAATTGAATTACTCCTATGACAGGGAAACACCCCTTTACCTGAAGAATTACATCAATCCTCTGATTCAAAGCAATTACGAGGAACTTCAAGAATTATGGGGAATCGGGCTTGAATATCCGGTTGAGATCACAATTGAGAGGAAGAGACAGTTAGGGGCCAGTGGAGAGGCCTCATTTGATGGAAAGACTTATTATCTCTTCATGACGCCGGTCACGGAAAAGATCCCCTCGCTGCTGCGCCATGAGATGATGCATCTCTTTACCTTTCAGTGGCTTTTCTCAAACCAGATAAAAAGCGCACCGCTCTGGTTTCTTGAAGGGTTGGCCGTCTGGTATGAGAACCACAGTACCAAAAACATTGAGAAGCTGAATCCAGTCTCCCTGCTGGATGAGATTGATGTTATCAGCAGAAAGGACTACCCTTCCGGGGATGCCTTTGCAAGGTACTATTCCTTTTTGGCCGATTTCTTCTACTATCTTGATTCGAAAATCGGTTTGGAAGAACATTTTAATCAAATCCTGGAGGATATCAAAGAAACAGGTGAGTTTAAAGCGGCAATAACGCCGGGAAAGGATTTTAAAACCGTTTATGCCAATTGGAAAAGGCAGAAGATCATCTTTTCCGTTTTCTCGTTTATAACACTTCAATTGAGCTGGGCTCTGCCGGCATTGGTGGTAATCTTTATGGGGATTTACATCCTCATCAGGAGAAGAAATATCAAAGATATCAATATTAAAGACCTCGAAAGGATATATGGCAAGGAATACTGGAAGAATGATTAGATATCCAGGTCAAAATCATTTCCCGCTTCTAAAGGATTCAAGCTGTTTTTCTGAAAAACGGTCGTCCGGTTCTTTCCGTTATTCTTGGATATATATAAAGCCTTATCCGCGTTGATCTCCAACTGTGATGGCAGGCCGTATTCTCCGGCAACCATTGAATCCAGTCCGAAACTCATTGTTACTTGAAAGGGAAACAGGTTGATCGAGGCGATTGCCCGCCGTATCTTTTCCGCCACTTTGAACCCTTCGCCGCCTTTTGTGTTTGGAAGGATGAGGGCAAATTCCTCTCCGCCGTATCTCGAGACAATATCAAATCTTCTCGTCGACTTCAGAAAAACACCGGCAACCTCTTTCAAGACCTCATCCCCCGTTGAATGGCCATAAGTGTCGTTGATCGACTTGAAAGAATCAAGATCCCCCATGATGTAGCAGATGGGCATCTCGTATCTGAGGGCCTTGTCAAACTCTTCTTTTAAACGCTCCTGATAATACCACCGGCTGTAGAGCTTTGTCAGACCGTCAAACATACTCGTCCTGAAGAAGAGGGCGTTTTTGATCAAAAGGCCAATGACGGGTTCTATTTCCGAGAGGACGTATTCAAGCCTTTCTTTTCTTTCGGGGACAATTAAGGGAGATTGGTCGTTTTTGAGATAAATGATGAGCGATTGATTGGCATCAATGATATAGGTTCGTTTGATCTCCAGTGGTTCTGTTTTAAAACAGTTGGAGCTGTTAACGATTTCCTCAAGTGGTTTCCTGGATCCTTTTTTCTTAAACTCAAGATCAACCCGGGAGATATTCTCCGTTTCTTTTAGCAAAAGGACGGTACCACTTTGAACTTTCACAAGGCTGCAAAACCAATACAGGATCTGCTTCAGGGTCTCTTCAAGATCGTCCGAAATCTCGATATTTCTGGCAAAAGACATGATCTCCTCATAAGACTTCAGTCTTTTGATATTCCTGTTGCAGAGTACCTTACAATCTTGAAAAGTCTTGACCTCATCCTCATCGCCGTTCTTTTCCATCGATTCTTCAACACTGTTTCTCAACTCTTTTAAGTTTTCGGCCAGCCCGGGAGTGATCTCGTCCAGAACCTTCGCCGCATTGAAAAATCCGGTCTTCTTATACAGTGAGAGGGCGTTTCTTAACAGTTCCTCTGCTTCATTAACGCGTTTTTGATAGATATAGGACCTTCCCAGCGCCTCATAACAGATTGCCAGAGAGAGGGTCTGAGTTGTGATATTTAACCTGGCGATGTATTTCTTTAAAGAGTTCTGAAAGATCTCGGGAATTGTTTCAGTGAGCTTCTCACAATAACTCAAGCAGGTCTCTTCGTACCAGAGTTCTTTGTTCTTATCGCATATCTTAAAGTAACCCAGAATTTCATCGCGATCCGTTGTGTAATGGAGGTTCAACAATCGTTCGAATCCGTACTCCTCAAATTTAAACCCGAAATCGCTGTATCTCCTTTCCATTTCTTCGCCTTTGCCGAGGAAGAGTGGTATGATAACACTCAAACGTTGGCTTTTTTTCTTCAATTCCTCGTTCTCTGCGTACTCAAAGGCCTTTAAAACATGTCTGTCCGCTTTTTGCGCATCCTTGTTATAGAGGTGGAATAGGGCCTCCAGGATAAATGAATTGGCCAGATTATTCGTGTAGTGATATCTTTCAGCGTTCTTCTGGACATTCTTTATGCGCATCCAGAAATTCTCACTGTCCCCTTTGTAAAGAAAATTATAGGCCCAGGCCAGTTCGTTGTCCAGAAAGGCTTTTTGGTCGGCGGCATATTCGAGGATCTGAGAAACCCTTTCAAGGATCTTCAACCCCTTGTTCTGTGGGAAGTGGGTGTTGTAAAACTCGGCGATCTTCAGATAGACCTCAGCACTTAAGAAGTACAGCCTTGTCGTCTCAACGATCTGAAACGCCTTTTTCATCATTGCCTCGGCAAGTGTCACCTTCCCCCGCCTCTGATAATAATCCCCGAGGAGATAATAGGCCTTTGCTACAAGCAATCTGATTCTCTCCGGGAGAGGTCGTGCCTGCAGGTCCTTTATAAATTTTGTCAGTATCGCGAAGGCGTTCTCGGTCTGGCCCCTCTTATACAAGAGGAGTGCATAGAAATAGACATTCAAATAATTCCAGAATCTCCGTTTTTCATCATCACAGATATTGGCCTTGTGCTCATCAAAGAGAAGGATGGCCTGCTTTATCTTGCCCTCTTTGTAGAGGCTCCACAAAAAGAGGGGCATGGTGCGTTGATTCAGCGTTATCTTCTTGATCCACTTCTTGTAGGCCTTGTCATCTGCACAAATCAGCAGGAAGATATGCCACGCGAGCATGGTATGGGTCTGATTGACAACCCCCATTATCTCCAGTGCTCTCCCGGAGCAGTCTAGCGCCTTTTCCAGAGATATATTATCGTAAAATGATTTCCTGGACTCTCTCAGATAATGTGCCGCCTCTGTTCTTCTGTCCCCGATACTAACCCTCCGTTCAATTCTCTGGTCATACACCCCTGATGACAGTCTTGATACCGGTCTCCTCGAAATACCGGGCAAACCGTTTAAGCCGGCGGGGTGAATACTGTTCCTGATGATCGTCAATCGGATTGTATTGCTGAATGGCAACCTGTCTAACTCCCTTAGATTTTACCATACTTAACATTGACTTAATGTTTTTATCGTTTACATACGGAGGATAGCAGGTTATCCTTACTTCATGATCAGAAAATGCTTTTAGAACAGAGATTGATTTTTTTATGGTATCAATTGATGTGTTTGAAAAGGACGAATAATCGTCGGATTTTAAATCCACAGCACAAAAATCAGCCCATTCTGCCAACTGCTTGAGAAGCGCCGGGTTTGACCCGTTTGAGTCGATCTTCAACAGCTTGTCGGGAAATTTCCGTTTGAATCGCTCTGCAAAACTCAATAATTCACCCTTGTATAATGTTGGTTCGCCCCCGGTTATCACGAGGGCGTCCAGCATCTTTTTTCGTTTGTAAAAGAAATCAAGTATTGCCTTTTCTGTGTATCTGCCTTCGATTTTTTGCTTCAGGACTGCATTGTGACAATAGGCACAATCAAAGTTGCACCCGGATGTGAACAGTGTTGTCGCCATCTTCTCCGGGTAATCGGTCAGACTCAGTTTCTCCCAACCCGCGAACTTCATCGGTCTCACCTTCTTCAAGACCATATGTCTTTCTTGATTTAAACTCCTCCTGCTTGCCGTTGTTCCAGTGCTGAACCGGCCTGTAATAACCTGTTATTCTGGAATAAGTCTCAGTGGGTTTCCCGCATTCGGGACAACTGTACACCTCTCCCGTTATATAGCCGTGGTCGGGGCAGATTGAATAGGTGGGGGACAGGGTGAAATACGGTATTCTGTAGTGACGGGCTATCTTTCTGACAAGCTCGCGTGCTGTCTGCCAGTCCTGAATCCTCTCTCCGAGGAATGTATGGAAAACCGTCCCGCCGGTATACTTGGTTTGGAGCTCTTCCTGAACATCCAGTGCCTCGAACATGTCCCGGGTATAATCCACCGGCAGATGCGTCGAATTGGTGTAATAAGGGGTATCCTCACCTGCTGTGCGTATTGCCGGGAATTTTTCTTTGTCATGTTTTGCAAGCCGGTAGGATGTTGATTCAGCCGGTGTTGCCTCGAGATTGTAGAGATTCCCCGTCTCTTCCTGAAAGTCCGCCAGTTTGGCCCTCATCCTTTCGAGGACATCCTTTGAAAATTCAAAGCCGCTTTCACTGTCTATGGTATCCCCAACCCATGAGGCGTTTTGACAGGCTTCGTTCATGCCGACAAGGCCGATGGTTGAAAAGTGATTGTTAAAATCCTGTAGATAATGCTTTGTGTAAGGGTATAAACCGGCATCATTGAGCCTCTCAATAATCTTTCTCTTTATCTCCAGACTCCTCTTGGCAATCTCCATGAAGTGTTCGAGACGGTTGAAAAACGCCTCCCGGTCTTTGCTAATGTAGGCAAGTCTTGGCATATTAAGGGTTACGACACCTATCGAACCGGTAAATTCATCTGAACCAAAAAGCCCGCCCCCCCGGTGGCGTAATTCTCTTTTGTCAAGTTGAAGGCGGCAGCACATGCTCCTGACATCACCGGGATTCAGATCAGAATTGACGAAGTTTTGGAAATAAGGTGTGCCGTATTTGGCCGTCATCTCAAAGAGTCGTTCTACATTCTCGTTGTCCCAGTCAAAATCAGATGTAATGTTGTACGTCGGTATCGGATACTGGAATCCTCTTCCGGCATAATCACCTTCGAGCATCACTTCGATAAACGCCCGGTTGATCATATCCATCTCGTCCTGACAGTCCCCGTAGGAAAAATCCTGCGGCTTTCCGCCGACGATTGCAGGCTGGGACTTCAGGTCATTCGGGACAATCCAGTCGAGTGTAATATTCGAGAAAGGCGATTGTGTCCCCCATCTACTGGGTGTGTTGACCCCGAAGACAAATGACTGAATGGCCTGCTTCACCTCCCGGTATTCGAGATTATCCGCCTTGACAAAGGGTGCCAGATAGGTATCAAAGGAACTGAACGCCTGCGCACCTGCCCATTCATTCTGGAGAACCCCCAGGAAATTAACCATCTGATTGGAGAGGGTTGATAAATGCTTTGCCGGTGCACTTGTTATCTTCCCGGTTACACCACCCAGACCCTTTTCGATCAGCTGCTTGAGACTCCAGCCGGCGCAATATCCCGAAAGCATGGATAGATCGTGTATGTGAAGGTCTCCATTCTTATGTGCCTTTGCAATCTCCTCATCATACAGCTCGTTCAACCAGTAGTTTGCCACAATCGTCCCGCTGTTGTGGAGAATCAGCCCCCCTATCGAATAGGAGACTGTACTGTTCTCTTTAACCCGCCAGTCATCCTGATTCAGATAGTCGTTCACAGTGGTTGAGAAGTTCAGCATGTCCTTCGTGAGCTCTCTCAAATTCTGATGTTGTTTCCTGTAAATGATGTAGGCCTTTGCCACATCTGTAAAGCCGGATTCCTCAAGAACCTTTTCCACCGAATCCTGAACATCCTCTATATCAACGACGTTGTTCTCCATCTTTTCCTGAAATCTTGATACAGAACGAAGTGCGAGAAGTTGCAAAATGTCTTCGTTATAATTTGATTCTGTTGCCTTAAAGGCCTTTTCTATCGCTTCCTGGATCTTGTCAATATTAAAATCAACAATCTTACCGTCTCTCTTTTTCAGTCCGAGTAAGCCTTTTTTCATTTCTGTTGCCCCCTTCAGATGTCATTTTCTCATTCTCACGGGTTATTATACTATATATTGTGTATGATGTCAAACAAAACACAACCAATTGTGCTTGAAAACTGATTACTTTTCTGGTAAAATGAAAAGGCTTGTATGAGAGCCAGCGTAGCTCAGTCGGCCGGAGCGGCTCATTCGTAATGAGCAGGTCGTAGGTTCGAATCCTATCGCTGGCTCCATTGGGGGTTTTAAATGAGCAATAACGGAAAATCATTCGTTGAAAAAAGGTTCCTCGAGGACCTTTTTTCTTTTATTAACGGATTCCATGAGAGCGACAGGAGATTCGTGCTCGCGGTTTCCGGCGGTGTTGACTCGATGGTGATGTTCCATCTCTTCAATCGGCTTCGGGAAAGACTCAAAATGGATTTCAGTGTAGCAAATCTTGACCACATGATCAGAAAAGCGTCTAAATCAGAACAATCGTACATTGCCACTTTGTGTGCCTCCCGCTCCATACCCTTCTACGGTGATTCAAAAAATATACCGGAATTGAAGCAGGCATCTGGTGCCCGGAAGAGCCTGGAGCAAATTGCCAGGGAGGAGCGTCAGATCTTTCTAAGGAAGATTTTAGAGGAGAGCCGGGCGGCGTACATTGTAACCGCTCATCACAGGGATGATCTCATCGAGACATTTTTCATGAGGCTGTTGAAAGGGACCGGGCTCAACGGGTTGAACACTCTGAGAAAGAAACGGGGAAGAGTTCTCAGGCCGCTTCTGTCATTCCCGAAAGCTGAGATCGAAGAGTACGCCGCAATGCACCGGATAAAATTCTTCACGGATGTGACAAACAGAGACACAAAATACCTGAGAAATTTGATCAGGATTGAATTAATCCCCTTTTTAAGGGAGAGATTCGGAAACCGGGTCCCCGAAATACTGCAAAGAGATCAGAAGAATTTGGTCAATGCGGATGAACTGCTCGAATTTTTGATGAAAGATTATTATGAAAAATGCCGGTTTTCAAAGGATCGTGTCCTCCTTGACAAAGCGATTTACCGGGGACTTGAACCGGATATACGGGGAGAGTTTTTAATCCGGCTATATCAAAGATGGTTGTCTACCACTTCCGGTATCGATTCGGAAAAAACCGGACGGATCCTTGAAAGAATGAAGGGTGGCGGGGACTTTGAGATTGTTCTCTCTGAGCAGATAAGATTCTTTTCATCCGGGGAAGAGATTGGTTTTGAGAAGAGAGAGAAACCCTTTCTTGAAGAAAACCGGGATTCTTTTCTCATAAATCCGTCCATTCATGATAAAATGAGAGAAGATGACAAACAAGAAATGAGGTTTGCTTTACCGTTTGATAGTGTAGAGTTGTTATTAAAAATCACAACGTTGAAAGATGACATTAGTAAAAAAGACCAAAAAGATGAAACAATCGCCTATTTGGATTTTGAAAAGATTGATTTCCCGTTAAAGGTTCGATACTGGCGAACAGGAGACCGTTTTAAGCCATTGGGAATGAAGAATAATAAGCGACTCTCAAGATTCCTGACCGATTGCGGGATCTCAAAACGTCAAAAAAGAAAGACTTTGGTTGTCGAAGATGCAAAACATGATATAATCTGGTGTGTTGGCAGCAGAATATCAGAAGATTACAAGATAACGGCAGGGAGCAGCACAATCCTTAAATTCAGTATCATCAATAGAAATGATACGCTTAATAATAATTGAAGGGAGGGAGCGGTTGAGACCGCACCGATTTGCAAAAGAAATTCACGGACAAGACGTTCTTCTTATCCTCCTTTGACAGTGGGAACAACGATCCCAACAGGAGAAAGAAGGACCCCAGATTTTCATTCAACAAAAACAACAAACCACCCAGAGGACCCAATAATCAACTATTACTGCTAATAGGCATCGTTGTTGTGATAATCCTGATAGCCATGGCTTATCAGGGACCTATGATGAATCAGACACAGGTGGTTGATTTCACGACCTTCTGGTCAATGGTCAATGATGGAAAAGTCAACGAAGTGGTGATTGAGGATACCGGTAATATTACCTTCAAGACCGGCGGGAGCTTTCAGGATACCGTTTACGAGGTCTACGCCCCATGGATAATGAATGATGCCGACCTTGTGGATGAATTGATGAACAAGGGCGTCAGGGTAAAGGCGAAACACACATCCGGAGATATGTGGTGGATGATCCTACTGAACGTTGTCCCGTTGCTGCTCTTCATATTCATCTTTTTCAGTATGATGCGTTCAGTATCCGGCAAGGGCAATCAAGCCTTTTCATTCACAAAGAGTCCCGCCAAGAAAATGCAGAAGAACAAAAAAAAGGTTACGTTTGATGAAGTCGCCGGGCTTGATGAGGCAATAGAAGATTTAAAAGAGGTTGTTATGTTCCTTAAGAACCCCCAGAAATTTAAAAAGATGAGGGCCAGGATGCCGACCGGTGTTATCCTTGTAGGTCCTCCGGGAACGGGTAAAACACTGCTTTCGAGAGCTGTTGCCGGAGAAGCGGATGTCCCGTTTTACCACATGAGCGGTTCGGATTTTGTCGAGCTCTTTGTGGGGGTTGGCGCTTCGAGGGTCAGAGACCTTTTTTCTCAGGCCAAGGCTTCCAGTCCCGCCGTTATCTTCATTGATGAGATTGATGCCGTTGGAAGACATAGAGGAGCCGGGCTCGGCGGGGGCCACGATGAAAGAGAACAGACCCTTAATCAAATACTGGTTGAAATGGACGGTTTTGAGCCAAACGAGGGTGTCATCGTCATGGCTGCCACAAACAGGCCCGATATCCTCGACAAGGCGTTGTTGAGACCGGGACGATTTGACAGGAAAGTCATGGTCGATCCGCCGGATATTAAGGGAAGAGAAGATATTCTCAAGATATATGTGAAAAAAAGACCTCTGGCAGAGGATATAGACGTATCCGTTTTGGCGAAGCGAACTCCGGGTTTCGTAGGGGCTGATCTTGAAAATCTCGTTAACGAGGCTTCCCTACTCGCTATCAGAAACAACCGCGAGGAGATAACAATGGATGATATGGAAGAGGCTATTGACAGGGTTGTCGCCGGTCCTGAGAGAAAGAGCCGGATTCTTAGTGATGAGGAAAAAAAGATCATCGCCTATCACGAACTCGGTCATGCCATTATTCCCACCGTCTTGAAAGACAATATGCCGGTCCACAGGGTATCGATTATCCCCCGCGGTAATGCGGCACTTGGTTACACACTTCAACTTCCCGAAAAAGACAAGTACCTCCAGAGTAAGGATGAACTGATCAGTAGAATTACAGGTATGCTTGCGGGAAGAGCGGCTGAAGAATTCTTCTTCAAGGAGATCACAACCGGAGCCGCAAATGACATTGAACGGGCAACCAAACTGGTCAGATCGATGGTCTGCCAGCTCGGAATGAGCGATTCGCTCGGTCCCGTTATGTGGGGGAAAGAAGAAGAGGAAGTCTTTCTCGGCAAGGAAATATCCAAATCAAAGACGAGCGAAGAGATCGCTTTCCAGATTGATGAGGAAGTCAAGGCCATTATGAACAGATGTTATTCAAATGCGTTAGAAATCATAAAAAAGTACAAAAAAGAGATGGATCATCTGGCGGAGATTCTGCTTGAGAAAGAAGTGATAGAGGGGGATTACCTCCGGGAATTACTTGAAAAAGAAGTCAGTTCACACGAAAACGGCAACGAAGAGAAAGCAGAAGAGATCATGGATGGCAATAAACAAGGGGATTTTGAAGATGATGAACACGAAGTGATAATGCCTGATGAAAAAGAGGATACGGATAACGACGAAGAAGAAAAAAAGAACACTGAATAGTTCTTTTCGGACGAAGTTCTGTCTGTTGCTTTTGCTGACAGTATTGATAGCAACTGTAGCCCTCGGATCGGTTCAATTTGAAGTGGGGGCGGGAATCGAGCAGATCAGAACGCCGGTACCGTTTGTAAACATGAATTTTCACGGGGATTATTTTATGATAGACAACGATTTGGGATATCGGCCTGAATTTGGTATTATTGATATGGTGGGGTTATCGTTGAAATTTAAAGGCAATCTGGCCCCTTTTTTTGGATTATCCGGTGCATTCGGGTATAATGTGGATGAAGGCCCTTTTTTTGAACACAACGGGCTGATCTTTAACGGGGGAGTCTTTTATGAAAATGAACGTTATTCGATCCTGTTAAAAATGGGACAGTACATGACGTTCGACGGGGAGTTCAGTGCTTACCCCATACTTAAAATAACGTGCAGTTTTACGATAGGGGAGTGGTAGAAGGTGAAAAAGGCATCACTGAGTTTATTCATTTTTATTATTATTGTTTTGACCTTTACAGGGTGTTTGTTTTTGGAGAAAGAACCGCAATTGGAAATAAAGGGACCGTCAGGTTCAATACCTTTCGGTGGAACCGGCAGTTTTGAGGTGGAAATGACGTCAGGCAGTGCCGGAGGTGTCGGTGATGTCTTTGCAAAGGATGCCGAGGTCAAAAGTGTTGAATGGGACTTTGTCAACAAGGATCATCCCGCCGGCAGTTTCAAGACGACGAAAAACGGGGCAGACGGCCTCAAATTGAGCCCGGCATTCACCAAGGCGCCCGGCCAGTATGCGTTAAAAGTCACGATAACCACTACAAGTGACAAGCCCTACAGCGCAAGCGATACTTTTTCTGTACTGAAAGACAGCCCTTCTGTCAGTCTCGAACCGTCGATTGCCTGGGGCAATATTCAGAAGAACGACGCAGTCACATTGACCACCGTCATTCATGATTCCCAGCTCTCTGAGCAGCAGATTGGCGAATACATGGTTCAGTGGACCATCATGCAAGGCAACGATCAATACAAGCAGAGTGAGATGGTCAAATATTCCGATTCCCATACGTTCACCTTTCAGATCAACAAACGGGCGGAGTATTCAATCTCTGTGAAACTCGTTGATCTCTTCGGAAACACCACCGACCTTGAAGCTATCAATCAGTTTGAAGTAACCAATGCCAGACCAACTCTGCCCGTTATCATCGATGACGGTTGGAGTACCGCCGCAAAAGGGTTTGAAATCGTTGTGGAAAACTCTTCCGATGTTATGTATTACGAACTGCATAAACAGTTGTCCGACAGTGGGAACTTTGCATTTGTATACCGTGGTTTCAGCTCAAACGGGAACCCCGTGAGTCTATACGATAAACACGCCACCAGAGGAGAAACAACCTATAGAATCTTCGGAGTTGACGGCGGGCAGAGTAAGGGTAAAGACTTGACCAGGGTCTTTGATGTACCAAACAGAAAACCCTCGAAGGCCATTGTGACCCAGCCCCTCGGTAGATACGAAGAAATTGTTTTTGGAAGAGCCCTTTCATGTGCCTGGACAGGCGGAGAAGACCCGGACGGTGATACGGTTCACTACGTTTTCCAGGCATCGACAGATGACAGCTTCACG
>CAZVWW010000033.1:0-20743 GCA_964631265.1 uncultured Thermotogaceae bacterium | reverse complement strand
CGGCGAGAAACTGAAGCGCTTTGTGATGGAGACATTGAGCTATTATGATATCAACAGCGAGCCCGAAAACACCTATCACATGATCCTGCTGGGAATGTTCGCCCATCTGAGCGGCGGGTATTGGATTAAATCCAATCGTGAGTCCGGAGAGGGCCGGTATGATATTTGTTTGAAGGCCAAGGACCGAGAGAATTACAGTGCGGTTATTGAGATCAAAGCCTCAGCGGATAAAGTCCAAGAGGGAATGGAACAGATCGAGGAGAAGGAGTATCTGCGGGAACTCGAATCAGAAGGGTATGAGAAGATATTAAAGCTTTCGCTTGGGGTCAACGGAAAACGGATGGAGGTCTTGGCTTTATAATTCTCCACGGGGCGATTCCTCCGAAAAAGCAACGGGGACGGAGCTGTTTGCAAAATAAGTTGTTTTTGGTAAGGTAAACACCCGGGGGGGTGTTTTCTGTTTTCGGCGCCGCACCCCGGGGGGGATGCGGCGAGGTTTGTGATTTCGTAGCTCATGATTGCCTATTTGTCTAGTACTGGAATCCGCAAAGATAAAGGGGGATGATATTCTGGAATCCAATTTCAATATCGTCTTTAAACAGGTAGCTGTTCTCTCCTTTGTTCAGTTGTTTTCTGCTCTTACCTTTTCCGCCGATCTCGACAACCATCCGCCCCTTGTTGGTGATCACTTCATAATCCGTTGTTTTGGAACTGAAAACGGTTGATGCTTCTGGCAATTGGGCAATAAAGAATGCCTCCCGGATATTGCCAATATCGGCTTCCCGTGTCCAAAAGGCCTTTGCCAAAGTGTAATACCAGTTGGTTGAATTGAAGAAAACGCGGCCCTTGGCAACATTTTTGTTCTTTTTTTTCTCTTCGGTGACAACGGTTATCAGATCGGCCCTTTGGAGGTTGTCAAGTATTGAATAGAAGGTGTCTCGTGAAATATCAAAATCGTTGCAGAGAGAACTCACATTAATCGTCGGGATCTTTGATTCTGCAAGATATGAGATGAGTTTTTTCGAGGCGATTGTGGTGCTTTTTTTTGTATTGTGCATCAGACTGATATCTTCATAAATGATCTTATCCAGCAGATTTCTCAGGATGTTGTGATATTCACTCTCTGAGTACTGTTGATTAAACGGAAAAGAACCGGTTCTGTTGTATGCGTTGAAAAGGGGGATCAGTCTGTCAAGACGCTTCTTCAACGCTTGCGCATGGGTGGTGTGGTCTTTGATGATCGCTTGCATATCCAACGGCTTGATCGCCTGATTCATGGTGAAATTGATGTATTCCCTGAATGACAACGGCTTCAGGTTGTAGATCAGGGTCCTCCTGGAAAGGTCTCCTTTGCTTCGGAGAATTTCTGTTTTTGAACTGCCCAGGATGATAATCTGTCTATCGGGAAACGAATCATATAGCGCTTTAATGTCAAGGCTCCAATCGGGGAACTTGTGAACCTCGTCCACAATGAGCGCCTTTCCGCCCCCTTTGAAATAATCAAACCCCAGTTGATAGAGGCCGTCTTTAATCACAAAGGGATTGTCAGCCGAGACATAGAGGCATTTAGAAACGTTATCGTACTGCTCTTTGTAATACTGCAACACCATGGTCGTCTTTCCGACGCCTCTTGCGCCGGTTATGGTTATCATTCTCTGTTGCCAGTTAACACGGTCATAGAGATATCGCTTGAAATCCAACGGGACTCTTTTCGTGACTTCGTCATGAATCTCCATTAAATCAATCAGCATTTTAACACCTTTTGTCGAATAGAATAGACAATTGATTATAACATATGTCGATTCCATTCGACAATTGTTGTACTAACTTCCCCCTCCGGGCCGCTATCCCTTATCCTCTATCAGATTCAGAAGATAATCCTTGGTGATGGGGATTTCTTTGACGCGCTTGCCCACGGCATGTGATACGGCGTTGGCGATTGCCGCCGGGGCGGGGATCAACGACGGTTCTCCGATGCCCTTTGCACCGAAAGGCCCCTTTGAAAAGGGCGATTCAACGATTTCGATCTCAAACGCCGGCATCTCGTGGATGGTCGGGATGGTGAGTGTGTTGAAGTTGTTCGTTGTAATGTTGCCTTTCTCATCGTGTTTTAACTTTTCATACAGGGCATAGCCCATGCCCTGGACGAATCCTCCCTGAACCTGACCGTACACGCCGTCGAGGTTGATGGCCCTTCCCACATCATGCCCTGCAAAGACCTTTTTGATCTGCACATGGCCTGTCAGCATATCCACCTCGGCAAGGACGATGTTGGTGGCAAAGGAGTAGGTGACATAGGCCTCTCCAAAGCCTTTCACCGGATCCCAGTGGAGTTTGGGGGTTTTGAACCAGCCGGTTGCGCTCAGGCCTTCGTTTTTACTATCCGCTATCCCGGCTACTGTGTTGAAGGGTATTCTGTTTTCGTCGTTCCCCCTCTCCTGATAAAACCCGTCTTCAACCTCGATGTCTTCCGGCGAAATCTCAAGCTCTTTTGCCGCAATGACGCACATCTTGTCAACGATCTTCTCGCACGCCAGCTTGACGGCGTTACCGCTGAAGAGCGTTGTTCTCGACGCCACGGTGGGGCCGCTGTCCGGAACAAAGGCTGTGTCGGGCTGAAGCATGTTGATCTTGTCAAACGCCTGCCCCAGGGTCTCCGAAGCGATCAGGGCCATCGTTGTCTTGGCTCCCTGTCCCATCTCTGTCCCGCCGATCTGAACATTAACGGTTCCGTCCTTGAAGACCTGCACAAAGGCACCACTTGCATCGAGATGCTGTCCCATTGCGCCAAGGGCCACCCCGTAATGGATGTGGGAGACGCCGAGACCTCTTTTCACGAGGGTGTTCTTCTCGTTGAATTGTGCAACCTCTTCTTTGAGTTCTTCCCATTTGGAGCGCTGTCTCAGTTTTGTGATGGTCTCTTTTGCGCCAATATCCTCATTCAGGAGATGGTTGGTGGGGGTTGTTTTCCCCTTTTCGAGGGCGTTGATCTCTCTTAAGTAAAGCCGGTCCATGTCCAGTTCCTCTGCAATCCGGTCAACCATCGATTCCATGGCGAAGAAGACCTGCGGGGAACCGAACCCCCTGTAGGCACCACAGGGGATCTTGTTGGTGTAGACCCCGTAAACATCAACGGAGACATTTTTGATGTCATAGGCGCCGGCCGCATGAACAACCGATCGCCAAAGGACAATGGGGGAGAGCGTTGCATGACCGCCCATATCGCCGAATGCCTCTATCTTGACTGCCCTGATTCTGCCAAAATCAGTGACACCGACCTTGTACTTCGACTTGACGGGATGGCGTTTGCTGGTCAGCTGTATATCCTCTTCTCTGTTTAAGCAGAGCTTTGCCGGTCGTTTGAGTTTGTTGGCCACCAGGGCTGCGGGGATGGCAAAATAGGAGGGAACATCCTCCTTTCCGCCAAAGGCACCGCCGGTCTCGGCCTGAATGACCCGGATCTCCGAGTAGGGTCTTCCGAGCACTTTGGCCACGCCGTCCTGAACATAATACGGACACTGCATGGAGCCGTAAACAGTTATTGTGTTGTTGTAATCAATATCCGCAATGACCCCCTGGGGTTCGAGATAGGCCTGCTCCTGATAATCCGCCAGGAACTCGTCTTCAATGATCAGATCGCAACCATCAAACATCCGGTCGGGATCATCCTCTCCCTTGCGTACCACATAATGGGTCTGAACATTCGACTCCCCGTGCAGGATGACTTTTTCATCCAGGGCCTTTTCGGGATCATACACGGCTTTTAGTTCCTCGTATTCAACGCGTATAGCACGTGCCGCCCGTCTTGCCTGCTCAGGTGTCTCTGCCGCCACATAGGCCACATAATCCCCGACATAGACGGCCTTGTCCCCCGGTTTTAAAAGCGCCGGATAATCCGGGACGACTTCTCCCATCTGATTTTCCCCGGGAATATCATCCGCCGTTATAATATCAATGACGCCGTCCATCCTGCCTGCCGGCTCCGTGTCGATCGCTTTTATGATCCCGTGTGCCACGCCGGCCGTTCTGATCGACACATATACCATATCGGGGAATTCCATATCGTCGATATACTTTGAAGTACCGCAGGCCTTCTGGGCACCCTCTTTTCTCTTGACATTGCTTCCGACTACTCTGTATCCTTTTCCGCTCATCTATATCGCCTCTTTTATCGACTGTTGTTATTCATCTTCGGCCAGTATTCCGGCCAGTTTTTCCTGAAAGCCAAGCTGCATAAGCTGCAGCATGACGTTGAGTTTCGGATTATCCTTGCCTGAAAAGGCCAGTATCATTTCTTTGACTCTGACCGGAATCTTTAAGGTAAAGAGTATGACCCCATCATTGAGTTCTCTTATACAGATCTCATCATCGTTGCCGGTTTCTTCCTCTTTTTCGTCTAAAAATGATTCAAAATAACCTTTGAGGTTCTCATCTATCTTTTTTGGCAGTGTGATCAACTTTGAGCCTGCTCTGAATGATATATAAAGGTCTTCTATCCCAAAATCCTCTTTGAGATGTTTTTTCATGGTGTTGTAAAACTCAACGACCCCGCTGCAGTCTTTGATCTTTTTGTAAAGGGCGTTAGCACTTTGAAAGGCTTCCATGACCTCTTCGTACGAATGAAGGAGTTTGTTGAAATCCTTCTGGGCAAGCAGTATTCCGAGGGCCATTCCGGCCATGTTGGTTATCATGGTGAGGAATTCGATGTCTTTTTGATCAAACCCGTAAAGGAAGACGATCCCGAGGATATTGCCGTCAGAACCTCTGATGATAGCTGCCAGATCCGGGAATCGCCCCTTCTTTTCCTCGGAGGAAAAGAAACGTTTGAGGTTGCCAAAGTCATCTTCCATCTCTAACCGGTCGTTGTTTTTTGGTGTGTTTTCATCCGGGGTTTCATTGCCCAATCTGTATATGTCCCATACTGCCGGGTATTTGATCGTCAGGGCCCGTCTGTTCTCTGTTAGTCGATGTCCCCAGAGGAGATTTCCCCAACTCTTTCTGACAAAGAGCTTGACATCGTCGAGTTTGAAGATCTCCTTAAGCATATCGACCAATGAGTCAGAAAAATCCTCGATGTTATCAATTGTGAAGAGGTATCCAAGACCTTTGTTCAAGGTGTTTAGTTTGAATTCATTTAGATCTATCTGATTCTTTTCCTTTTCAACCGTCCTCTGAAGTTCCTGGTACTCAATGATCTTTGAGATCAGGCGACTCAGGCTGTTGATGATGAGTTTTTCCTCTTCTTTATAGCCAGTACTCTTGGCAATTAAAATGAAATAGGCCACTTTGTCATGGATGTGGACGGGAATGGCAAAAAGTGATCGGTATTGTTGGTTTAGATCGCTTAGTTCGGGAAATAATTCTCTTTTCTTCAGATTGATCGGAAACGAGAAATCCATCACAGAGGTGTTTCTTTCATTGGTCTTCAGCTCCGGCATCGTCGTATCAAATCCGTGATTGTGAACGGGTTTGAAAGATCTTTGTTCTTTGTCCTGTTTATAAAGGGCACTGTAAGATAACAGAAGCTCGCCGAAGGCATCACTGAGGATCGTAAGGAGTTCATCGGGAACAAGGGGTTCAAGGATTGAACCCATAATGGTTTCCATCCCCGTCATGCTGTATGTCAGCTGAGAGATAACGGCTTCTTTCTTCTCCGACAGGCTGTATAAGAGGTGGATCTCCATCAGTTTGTTCAATAGTCCGAGCGCCTCCTCGCCTATTGTTTCAGAGGAGAAGAGGACCTTTCCTTCATAGATGCAGTACTGCTGATAGCCTTTCAGTTCTGCTTCGATCTGTTCCAGACTTTCATAGGAATATTGAACGGGGCTAACGCTTAAGGTATCCTCCAGGACCCATTTTTCCCGGTCCTCTTCTGAATAATGGGAAAAGATACAACCGGAAAACCCCTCTGCAGCGGTCTGTTTTTCAAGATATTCAAGGATCTCTGTGTATATCCTCGGTGTCCCAAGGTAATTGATTAGTTTTTTAATCGTTTTCACCCCTTTATAAGCTTCCCGGATAAAGCGTTCTGTTTCCGGATGATATCTTCCATTGCCTCTTCCAGTATTTCCCCGTTCCTGATTCTAATCTCACCGTTGATGACGGATGTATCAACATTTCCGGGATTACAAAGGATCAGAGCTGAAACGGGATCGGAGATTCCGCCGGCCATTTCAAGGGTGTTGAGATCAAAGAAGATGAAATCGGCGGATTTCCCCTCTTCTATGCTGCCAATATAATCATCCATCCTTAAAACCCGGGCTCCTCCCATTGTGGCCATTTTCAAAACCTCTCTCGGCGTTATGGAATCGGCTCCCTTTAACACACGCTGGAGAAAGAGGGCGTTTCTGGCCTCCCCTATCATATTCCCCGTGTCATTACTTGCGCTTCCGTCAACGGCAAGTGAGAGCCTGATGCCGGGATGCTTTTTCATCTCAACAATCGGCGCAATCCCCGAGCCGAGTCTCATGTTGGAGGCGGGACAGTGAGAAACACCGGCATTGGATTTGGCAAATTTGTCGATATCCTCATCTGACAACCAGACACAATGGGCAAACCAGGCACGTTCGTTCAACCAGCCGAGTTCTTCCATGTAATCCACCGGTCTTAACCCCACCGTTTCCAGACAGAACGCCTCTTCATCCTTTGTCTCTGCCAGGTGGGTGTGGATTAAGAGATCATAGGCTTTGGCCATTTTAACCGTGTCTTTCATGAGCCTTTCCGTGACTGAAAAGGGGCTGCACGGGGCAAGGGCTATTCGTGTCATGGCACCGGGTTCTTTGTCGTGATACTTTTGAACGACGCGTTCGCAATCGTTCAAAATCTCCTCCTCGGTCTGCACAACTGAATCAGGGGGCAGACCGCCGTCTTTCTTGCTCAGGGACATACTGCCCCGGCAGGGGTGAAACCGGACCCCTGTTCTTTTTGCCGCCTCCATCTCAACATCAAAGAGCTCACGGGTCCCCCTCGGATGGAGATAAAACATGTCCGAGGTTGTTGTCACGCCTGTCTTCATCATTTCATAGATCCCGACAAGAGCGGCGTTGTAGATGGCCCCGGCATCCACGTGCTTCCATTTTTCATAGAGAAAGACAAGCCAGTCGAAGAGTTTCAGGTTCTGAGCGCCCATCACATTCCTGAAGAGTGACTGATAAAGGTGATGATGGGTATTGACAAGTCCGGGTATGCAGATCTTTCCGCTCATATCTATGAGCTCGGCTCCTTCAATTTTCTCTTCTCCGGGTCGGCCGGTGTCGATCTCAACGATACGGGAATCTTCAACGATTATATAGGCATCCGTCAACTCTTTCGATTTTCCGTTGAAAGTTGCAAGATGGTCGATGTTGTAAAATATGGTCTTCATTTGTTCACCTCATAGAATTCGCTAGTTTTTTTAATGAACCCTTTCAATTTCTCCGGGTGAGTCTGTTACTCCCGATAATTATAGCATATCGTCGCCTCTAATTGACTTTGGATACAGTTTCTGATATAATGCATCGGACAAAAACTCACACTTGCCCGTTTCCCTTTTGGTGCCTCGTTAAGTCGCCTTCTGTGTTTTACGGGACGTATACGGGGTTTGAGGGCGCAGGGGAGTGGCGGAGTAACCAAATTCGGAGGTGCAATATGTCAGTAGTAACAATGAAACAGCTTTTGGAGTCCGGTGTTCATTTCGGACACAGGACCATGCGATGGAACCCGAAGATGGAGGAGTATATCTATACTCACAGAAAAGGGGTTCATATCCTCGATCTTCAGAAGACGATGAGAATGCTCGATAACGCGTACGATTTTGTTAAAGAGCAGGCAACTGAGGGCGCAACCATCCTCTTTGTCGGTACGAAGCGTCAGGCGAGAAAGTCTGTTTACGAAGAGGCAAAGCGTTGCGGAGCTTTCTATGTCAACAACCGCTGGCTCGGCGGTATGATGACCAACTTCAAGACCATCCAGAAGAGGATCGACAGGCTTAAAGAACTGGAAAAGATGGAGGAGAACGGGGAACTCGATGAGATGTCCAAATCTCAGCAGTCGATTTACAGACACAGACTGGAAAAACTGAGAAGAAACCTGGGCGGGGTTAAAGAGATGAAAAAGGCACCGGATATGATCTGGATTGTTGATCCGAAGAAAGAGGAGATTGCCGTTGCCGAGGCTAATCTGCTTGGAATCCCGATCATCGCCACCGTTGACACAAACTGCGATCCGGACCTAATCGATTATATTATACCGGGCAACGATGATGCCATTCGTGCCATCCGCCTCTTGACATCCAAAATTGCCGATGCCTATTTAGAGGGCAGAGAAGGGTATGTCAGTCAGGAAGAAGAGGCTCAGAAAGAAGCGGAAAAGGAGAAAAACGAATCCGGAAAAACAACTCCGGATAAAGAGACCCCAAAAGAAACTCCAAAAGAAAAGGTAACCAGGAAACCGGAAGCACCCGCTGGGAAAACGGAAAAAAAGTAAAAGGATAACGATTCGTGCCTGAAAGAGGCTCGGGTTCTTCTGAATAAATCATAAACAAAACAACTCAAGAGGCGGGGATAATCCCGCCTCTTGTCTATAGGGTGGTATTTTAATTGAAACTCTTTCCATTATTTTTCTTTATATTCCTTTTACCGGTAATCCTTTTTTCAAAGGGTATCCCCTCTTCAGATTTCTCCCTTCCGGTTGATGGAAAGAGTCGGGTGATATCGTGCTTTGGCGGGTGCCGGATCTCTGATGACCTGGAACGGATTGATTATCTGATCAACCTCGGTTTTTATGCCGATCCGGATTCAAAAGAACCGGTGCTGGCAATGCAAACGGGCTACGTCAAAAAGATCATCATGAACGATAAAAAAATGGGAAACGCAGTCTATATCACTCACGGAGAAAGACTGACAAGTGTCTATACCAATCTGTCCGTCTTTTCAGGAGATTTCACGGGCATTGTGGATGCCGTTGGCTCAGAATTCAACGCTGAAAGAACTGCGATCAGCTTCGACCGGAACGAATTTGAGATTGATCGTGGTGACATCATCGGTTTCACGGGAATGAGCGGGGATTATTCCAGACCGGGATGCTATGTCCAGATCATAGATGAGGGTGAGCAACGGGCATTAAACCCGCTTGACTATTTCGAAGAAGCCGGTTTTAATGATGAACAACGTGTGATTGACTTTGAAAAGATCCGGATTAATTTCAAGGCGTATGATCTGAAAAAAGGGACCGTTTATCCGTTTCAGGGAGATAATCCCATGATCCAGATCAAGATCAGTTCGCGCTCGGATTTCGGGGAGACAAAACTCTCCTTAAAGGAATTGAAAGTCTATTTTGATGATCAGGAGATGCTTGTCATCAATATGGATTTTATTCCCCTGGATAAAACCGGCCGTGGAGAGAGGATATTCGGCGAGGGTTCAAACCATCAGAATTTCTGGTATAGAATGACCACACCGTGGTTATTCGGGCCCATAAAAACAAACCGAATTAAAAATATCGAGCGATTTAATGATAAGATAAGAGTGAGAATTGAAGCGAGTGATTGTTTCGGCAACAGTGGAGAGATTAAATTTTGGTTGAAAAGAAGGTGATTGAATGGGACTTTTTGACTTTCTTAAATCGGTTGTGTCCTCAAACCAAAAGGACAAAAAAGAGAAGAGAAAGCTCATATACAACCAGGGAGACCTTCTCGTCTTTTTCGCCGAATGCGAAAAATGCGGGGAGCTCTTCAGAGTTATTATCAGAAAGCATTCTGAATTGTTCAGAACCTATGGCAACGGTCCCGGGGTATACGAGATAAAAAAGGAACTGATCGGGGCAAGGTGCCAAAACAAGATAAACGTGCATTTCACTTTAAAACAGAATTTCAAGGAAATCTCACACGAAGTGGACGGTGGACGACTTTTAACGAAAGAAGAATATGAAGAACTCAAAAACAAGGAGGAGTAAAATGGCAAAAAGATTATTCAGCAGCGAAAGTGTAACAGAAGGGCATCCCGACAAGGTAGCCGACCAGATATCCGATGCAATCCTCGATGCCCTTTTGGAACAGGACGAGAAGAGCAGAGTGGCAGTTGAAACCTTCGTGACAACGGGAATGGCCTTTGTTGGTGGAGAGATCAGTACGAAGGCTTACATAGATATTCCAAGAACCGTCCGGGATACCATCCTCGAAATCGGTTACACCCGGGCAAAATACGGATTCGACGGCGAGACCTGTGCGGTTGTGACCTCGATTGACGAACAGTCTCCCGACATTGCCCTCGGCGTTGACAAATCCAGGGAGATAAAAGACGGGGCAAACAGCAGCGAAGATGAACTGGACAAACTCGGCGCCGGGGATCAGGGAATGATGTTCGGCTATGCCACCAATGAGACGCCGGAGTATATGCCGCTTCCGATCATCCTGTCACATCAACTGACGAAAAGGCTCTCGGAAGTCCGGAAAAAAGGGAAGACAGAGTTACTCAGACCGGACGGCAAGGCACAGGTGACGGTTGAATACGACGAAAACGGAAAGGCCAAGCGGGTGGATACGGTTCTAATCTCCACTCAGCACGAGGATGTGCCTTATGAAGAGATCCGAAAGACGGTCGTTGAAGAGGTCATCAAACCGGTGATTCCCGAAGACCTCTGCGATGATGAGATGAAGATCTTTGTCAATCCAACCGGACGCTTTGTCCTTGGCGGTCCCCAGGGGGATGCCGGCCTAACGGGGAGAAAGATCATTGTCGATACCTACGGCGGCTGGATCCCCCACGGAGGCGGCGCATTCAGCGGTAAGGATCCCACAAAGGTCGACCGATCCGCTCATTACATGGCCAGATACGTCGCCAAGAATGTTGTAGCAGCCGGGCTCGCCGACAAACTCATGATTCAGCTTGCTTATGCCATTGGTAAGGCACATCCCGTTTCCGTCATGATAGAGACATACGGCACCGCCAAAATGGATGAGGATGACCTGCTCAAACGGATCAACGACACCTTCAATTTCACCCCCGGGCAGATCATCAAAAAGCTCGATCTCTTAAGGCCCATTTACAAGAAAACGGCGGCCTACGGGCATTTTGGCCGAACAGATATCGAATTTCCCTGGGAGAAATTAGATTCAGTTGATAAGCTGAGGAGATAACAACAGGTTGGCGTAATGTTTCAGAATTCAACAAGAAAAAGAGGGATCAAGATGAAAACGATCATAAAAAACAGAATACAGCAGTTCAGAGAGCTCTTTGAAGAAAACGGGGCGGCCGGAATCCTGCTCTCGAAAGAAGAGAATATCTCTTACCTCACAATGGGGGCCAGAAACCATATCACATTCAACACCACCGAGGGTGTGGCCAGTGTTTTAATAACAGATGAGAAGGCCTTTTTCATCACCAACAACATTGAAAAAGAGCGCCTCTTCAACGAGGAGATACATCCCGATCTGCATCATTTTTTCACCCCCGTTGTCTATAACTGGTGGGAGAACGAATACGATGTGGTTCAGAAACTGGTCCGGATTGATCATCTGATAAGCGATTCCGGACGATATCTGACAAGAGATATAACCCTCCAGATCGCTCCCAAGCGATTTATTATGAGTGAATTTGAGAAAGAGACACTCAGAGAGGTGGGCACAGTTATTGACGATGTCTTTTTCAACACAATGGATGAATTGCATCCCGCCATGACGGAGATTGAAGTACAGGGCCTCTTTTCAAACGAATTTCTCAAGCAGAATTATGAGCCCATTCTGGTTCTCGTCTTCAGCGATAAGAGTTCCATGCTCTACAGGCACAATCTGCCGCGTCCCGTGAGACTTGGCGAAAGATGCTTTGTCAGTGTCTGTATCAGATATAAGGGCCTGATCCTCTCATCAACGAGAAGCATCCTCTTCAAAGAAAACGACAAGATAAGAGACCAGCACAACAAAAATTGCTATGTTGATGCAACGGTCATCGCTCAATCGAGACCCGGTAAAAAGGTGTCCGAGGCCTTCAAGGCCCTGCAGGAAGCTTACAGTGAAAAGGGTTTTGAAGGGGAATGGCAACATCATCATCAGGGGGGGCTTGCCGGTTATAAATCCAGAGAACTGGTTGCAAAACCAAACGCCAACTATGTCTTCCAGAAAGGGAACTGCCTTGCCTGGAACCCCACCATATGCGGTACAAAATCCGAGGATACGGCTGTCTTGAATGAAAAGGGAAACGAGATCGTCTCTTTTCCCGAACGCAGTCAATGGCCGGCCCTGATCTACGAGATCGACGGTATGACGATCAGAAGACCTGATATCGTACTGCTTGAAAGATGACCGGCGATGAGACTCGACAAATTCCTGAAGAAAACAAGGATCATCAAAAGACGAACCGTTGCCTCGGATATGGCCAAAAAGGGTCGGATAAAAAAATCGGGGAAACCCTTAAAACCGGCCTATGATGTTTCCCCGGGGGATGAGTTTGAGATTGCCTTCGGTAATCGTATTCTTAGAATCAGGGCAACGAACTGCACTCAAAAACCGGATTATGAGGTTGTCAGCGAGGTCAAATTATAAACTTTTTTAGAAGGAGAAAGAGATGTACGCATCTTATATAGCACTGGGAAGTAATATCGGTCAGCGAGCTGAAAACCTGAAAACCGCCGTTAAAAAGTTGAAAGAGAAGAAGAACAGAGTGGTTTTATCTTCTCATATATACAGAACAGCACCTTACGGGGAGGTTGAACAGGAAGATTTTTACAATGCCGTTGTCGGGATTCTTACCCCGTATAAACCTCAAGCCCTTTTAAATGTCATCAAAACGATTGAAACAGAGATGGGAAGACAGGATACACAGAGATGGGGGCCGCGAATTATTGATCTCGATATCATCCTCTTTGGAAAAGAGACGGTCAACACCCCTGAACTGACGATCCCCCACCCGGATTTCAGGAACAGACTCTTTGTCCTGAAACCGATGATGGAGATTGGCTATATGATTGAAGATCCTGAAACCGGTCAGACGATTGAAGCCATTTACAACGCCCTTATTCAAGAAAAAGGCGAAGAAAAAGGCATCCTTGAAAAATTGGAAAGGTTAACGGTTTAAAAAATCGTTGAGATACAACCCTTTTAAATCAAGAGGAGGAGAATATGGTAAGAGTTAGATTTGCACCCAGTCCCACGGGCCATCTGCATGTTGGAGGGGTTCGAACGGCCCTCTTCAACTGGTTGTTTGCCAAAAAGCACCAGGGTACTTTTGTCCTGCGTGTTGAAGACACCGATGAAAACCGATCCACCCGTGAATTCGAGCAACAGATATTTGATTCTCTCAGATGGTGTGGACTGGACTGGGACGAGGGCCCCGAAAAGGGCGGCGATTTCGGTCCTTACAGACAGAGTGAGCGGATTGAAGCAGGGGAATACTCGTCTCTCATTGAAAGGCTTTTGGCCAGTAAGCAGGCCTATTACGTGGTCTACGATCTTGATGATGAGAAAAAGGAGATCGAGACCACCTATGACTATCCGGCCCGTTATGCAGAGAAGGGCCATTCCATAACGGTCAAATTCAAGGTCCCCGAAGGAAAAACAGAATTCAAAGACCTCCTGAGAGGGGATATGGCATTTGACAACGAGAACTACGATGATTTCATCATCCAAAAATCGAATGGCAAACCGCTTTATAATTTTGTTGTTGTGGCTGATGACCATGCCATGCAGATATCCCACGTCTTCAGGGGGGAGGACCACATCACCAACACCCCGAAGCAGGTGATGCTCTACATGGCCCTTGGGTGGGAAGTACCGCTCTTCATGCATATTCCGCTGCTTCTGGGTGACGACAAGAGCCCTTTGAGCAAACGACACGGGGGAACTTCGGTCGCGTTCTTCAGAAAAGAGGGCTATCTCAGAGACGGTCTCATGAACTATCTCGCTTTGCTGGGCTGGACGGTAAAAGACGAGATCTTCAATCCCTTTGAAAATGTTGAACAGTTCTCTATTTCGGATATCACCAACAAATCCGTGGTGTTCGACTATAAAAAGCTCGAATGGGTCAACGGGAAGCAGATGAGATTAAAAGACCCCCGGAAACTCCGAGAGGAATGGACGGCATGGCTTGAGTTCATGCAAACAGAAGACGCTTACTATTCAAGACTTCTGGATAGAATCAAGGCCGTTGACCCGGCATATACGGAGAATGTGATCGCGATTTGCCGTGAGAAGTTAAACACATTCCCCGATTTGAATGAATTGGTCGAACCCTTTTTCTTTGAGATCGACAACACGGATGAAGGCCCGGGTTACACTCAGCAGTTCGTTAAGAAATTTCTTGCCAAGGAATCGGCACCGGATATCCTGAAAACGGCTTATGAGGAATTCGAAAAGCTCGATGAGACTGCCTACAGTGTGGAAAATGTCGAACAGGTGATCCGAACGATCCCTGAAAAGACAGGACACGGTAAAAAAAGATGCTTTCAGACCATCAGAGGGGCCGTCACCGGGAGACTGATCACACCGGGACTCTTCGACACCATACGGGTGCTCGGTAAAAAACGGGTATTAAAGCGGCTAAAAATGGCGCTCAAAGAGGTGGAAACACTTGTTTGAGGAATATCAGTATGTGGTCCGGGGAGAAGATTACAACCGTTACCCGCTGGAGTGGAAAGCAATCTTCGGAAACGCCAATCCCATAACAGTTGAAATTGGCTTTGGAAACGGTGAGTACACCCTTGAAATGGCCAAAAAATATCCGGACAGAAACTTCATCGGTTTCGAGATGTCGATCAATTCCGTTCAGAAGACACAAAGAAGGCTTTACCGGGAAGACATCCGGAATGTCAGAATCATTATGACCGACGGACGCTTCGGGTTGAGAAATCTCTTCGGAGAAGAACAGGTCGAATGTGTGATCGTTAATTTTCCCTGTCCCTGGAGCAAGGAAAAACATTTCAAAAGGCGGATCACCGTCCCCGAATTCTTCCGGACGCTCGGCTCCGTTCTTGAAAAAGGCGGGCGATTCGAACTGGCGACGGATGTCCTCCATTACGCCGTTGATTCGAAGAGAATTGCTCAACAACAGGGTTTTGACACCACTGAAATACACATCAATGACGACCGGGAGATCATGACACGTTTTGAGGCCAAATGGCGGAAATACGAAAGAAATATCCACACCCTCAAGGCCTATAAGAATCAAACAATCCATGTTGAAAGACTTTTAAAGGAGGACGAACCGATGCCCCATGCCACCGTCAACAAGAATGCTCCTGTTGAAAAGGTCTTTGAACTGATAAACAGGCAGTATAAGAGCAACGATGAAAGCAGGATATGCGTCTATAAAGGAACGTTCAGAGATCGTGATGCCAATAGATTCCTTGTCAAGACCATTGCCGTCGATACCTCTCCAAAAGAGGGCAATAACTTTGAGCAACACTTTTTCATCGATGTCATCAACCGTAAGAAAGACTGGATCATCAAGCTCGATTCCGTGTCAAACCCCTACAGAACACCCGCTGTCAAATTTGCCGTACAGAACCTGGCCCGGGAGCTCAACCAACAGTAAAGCAGGGAGATAAGATGGAGCGTCATGAATCAAAAAAAACCGCATCTGAAATGGCATTTTACAATCAGTTTCTGAATTTTCAGGGATGGGTCAGCAGGAGCTTTGACTGGTACTGGATCGTTGATGAAAACGGCCGGTATGTCTGGTCTTCAAAACAGGTGGAAAAGCTTCTGGGGTACCCGGTTGATGAGATTCAGGGAAAAGCTGTCATCGACATGATACCTCAAAGAGATAAGGCGAGGTTTATGGGCTTTCTGGAATCCGTCACGGATGGTTACCAGTCCTATAACAGTTTTGAACATATCATGAAAACAAAAGACGGACAGGAGAAGTATCTCGTTGCCAGTGGAATACCACTCTTCAATGATCAGGGCGAATACAAGGGATACAGAGGCATTAGCCATGATATAACCACGTTGAAACAGAACCAGTGGGAGCTTGAGAAGAGCAAGAAAATCTGGCAGAGGACCCAGAAAATGGCGAAAGTTGCGAGCTGGGAATTGAACGTGATCACCGGTAAGCCCTTTTTCTCCGATGAATTATTCTCCCTCTTCGATATTGAGAGGCGCCCGGATGAGGAACTGGGTTTAGAATTCTTTCTTTCCATGGTTCATCCCGAAGATCGGGAAAAGCTCAAGTCAGTGAATGAAGAAGCGAAAAACCATCAACTGAACACGGATATCGAATTTCGGCTTGTCCTGCCTGACCATTCCATTAAATATCTATACGAACTCATACAGTCCATCGAAGATGATTTTGGCAATGTCGTGATTGTAACCGGCACCATCCAGGATATCACAACCATCAAGAAAAACCAGTTAAGCTTGAACAGAAAGATTGCATTCGAACATCAGATCGCCGAAATCGCCGGTCGATTTGTTAATGTTGATAACACGGAAGAGGCCCTTAATGAGGCCATAAAGGAGATCGGCCTGTTCACAGACGCGCGTCGAAGCTGTATCTTCAAGATAGACCTTGACAACTCGACAATGGCAAAGGCTTTCGAATGGTGTCGGCAGGGGATCGCTCCGCTTCAGGATTATTTCCAGAACCTCCCCCTGGATATCGCCTCCCACTGGATTGAACGTTTTAAAGCAAACAAGCCGGTTATAATTGATGATGTTAAGGCGTTGTCAGAAAACAGACAAGAGGAAAAAGAACTGCTCTTAAAACAGGGTATCCGAAAAGTCATCGCCAGACCCGTCTTTGTCAAAAAACAACTCTGGGGGTTTTTTGGGATAGAATACAAAGAGGGAAGGGGGGAGTTCGACTCTGAAACAGCCACCCTTATCTCCGTCTTTAATCAGATCCTGCAAAACTACATTGAAAAGCAGCAGGCGGATCAACGGTTAAAGGAGTTAAACAGGAAGCTTGAGAAACTCGTGGAAGAAAGAACCAGGGCATTACAATCCTCCCTTGAGGAAGTCAAAAAGGCGCAGGCACATCTCGATCTGGCATTGAAATTGAGCGATGTTGGTCTGTTCGTCTGGGACTTTCAGAAGGATATTGTTCCCGGGTACTTCACCTACAGTCAATACTTCAAATATATCAAACAACCCGGGGATAAGAGACCGGTCAAAACAGAACTCATAGACTGGGAAAACTCCATCCATCCGGATCACTGGGATTTTGTCATCAATGAGAAGTTAAAGGCATTAGAAGGGCTCATCAATGAATACAGTATCGATTATAAGATATGGCTGGATTCAGCGCGTGACTGGCGATGGATCATCGAATCCGGCAAAATGATTTCAAGGGATGTAAATGGCAATCCGCTGTTGATGGTAGGGAGTTATGTCGATATAACGGAAAGAAAAGAAAATGAACTCCTGCTTGAGAATGCGAAACGGGCTGCTGAAAAGGCCAACAAAAACAAGAGTGAGTTCCTCGCCAATCTGAATCACGAACTCCGTACCCCCCTCACCATCATTCTTGGTAACACGGAAACACTGTTGCATTCAGATATGGAAAGAGAGCTGAAGGGCTTCTTAAAACGGATCAACCATTCGGCCAAGCAACTTCTCGAACTGATCAACGATATTGTCGATATTTCGAAAATTGATGAGGGGAACATTAAACCGGAAAGAAAAGAAGTGAGTTCTGACGCATTCTTTGGAGAACTGAACCTGCTGATGACTGAACTTGCTCAAAAGAACGGGATTGATTATCGCTTCAACACAACAGATGCCTTTCCGGAAACCTTCCATACCGATCCCAAGCTTTTGAACAAGATCCTGTCCAATCTCATCAAAAACAGTATCAAGTTCACTGACGATGGCGATGTTCTGCTCACAGCAGACAAAAGTGATGAAAAGAACGAGTATGTGTTCACAGTCGAAGACACCGGTATTGGAATCCCCTCCAACAAGCAAAAAGAGATATTTGACAGATTTGTCCAGGTGGATTCATCATCGAAGCGAAAATACCAGGGAACCGGTCTCGGACTGGCCATCGTGAAGAGTGCGGTGGAATCGCTCGATGGTTCTATAGATCTTGAAAGCCAACCGGGTGAGGGCAGCCGTTTCACCATACATATTCCCATTCAATAACGGCCTTCAGGCAAGAGAATGAAATAATTGCCCCTCCGGGGCGTTGAAATTGTTTTCCCGGTTGTAAAAGGCAACGGATGGATCGTTCAGGTTGATCTCTGAAGGGTTGTTATGAGAAGATGAATGGGCTTCCATTGTCCTGGTCTCTCCACCGGAGACATATGTTCTGCCGCATTCCGGACAGGTGGAGACAAAGATCCGGACCGATGCGCCGAGAAATTCCCGCTCACCCTCCTGTGAACTGCTGCGACTCGCTCTGTCTTTTGCAGCTTCAACATGCTCCTGTTCATGGGCCGATACTACGGCGAAGGCGTTTTCAGGCGAAATGTGGGCTGCATTCTTAAAGGAGACGCCCGCATCATTTGACACATCCTGATACTCCCTGTTTGCACAAGTCTGGCATTCTATTGCCCCTATCTTTTTCGCCATCCTCACAAGCGGGTCGTTTTTGGATGCTTGATCAAGCTGCTTCTTCTTAGCGTATTCAATAATCTCATCAAGAGAAAGGGCTTTTGTTTTTGAAACGGCCTCTTGAGTCTCTTGTTGCCGGTTGTTCTTATTCAGCTCCGGCTGTTTCTGAATCCTCTCGGTTCCTTTTTGAAGGATATGACCGGTTCTCAGAGAGGTTGAATCATCCGTTCTGACACCCATATTGCCAATACCGAGATTGGCCATCATGAACACCTCCTGCTGATAGAGAAAGTCATTATTTTATTATACCACAAAAGGAATGCCAGATCAGGGTCATTGCAAAGGGTAAAAAGACTCTCCCTATGTTATAATCGATTGAACTTCAATTGAAGGGGCTTTTTTTTTGAAAATAATCGGAATTGCCGTTGGAAGAAACCAAATAAAGGCCGCCCTTGTCGATGAAAAAGGCAGTATCCACAACGAAATATGGACCGCCTCCCATCTGTCTTCCTCCCCGGAAAAAACTGTAAGACAAATCTGTATGGTGATTAATAAGCTTGAGTCATCGCCCGGCAACAGACACGAGCTTTCGAATGTTGTTGGGATTAGTTTTCCCGGGACCATGGACAGAGAGAAGGGCATTGTCAAATACATCCCGCAGTTTTCACACTGGACGGATGTCAATCTAAAAGGGCCTATCAAGGAGAAGACAGGCTTTGAGATCTGTATCGAAAATGATGCCAGTGCGGCCACTCTCGGTGAAAAATGGTTCGGCCTCGGTAAGGAGTTCAATAATTTCGTCCTCATCACACTCGGTGCCGGAGTTGGCGGAGGGATTGTCTGCAATAATCAGCTGGTATCGGGAAAAGACGAATCCGGTGGCGAGATAGGCCATATATCAGTTGAACCAGAGGGCAGAAGATGCTCTTGCGGCAATTTCGGATGCCTTGAAACATATGCTTCCATCGACGGGCTCAGAACCTTCTATGAACAGACAGAACATAACGGGCAGGATTTTTCACTCGAGAACTTCTTCAATCAAATAGATGATTTTAAGAACCGCAAAACCCTTGACACTTACCTTAAAATACTTTCAAGGGGAATTGCCATCACCGTGAATCTCTTCAATCCCAGAGTTGTCATATTAACCGGAAAACTCTCTCCGTATCTTGAAAACCAACTTGAGATATTGAAGGCAAATGCCAATTACTCCATCATAAAACCATTAAAAAACAGTTTTGATATCAGGATATCCCCCCTCAAGGCAAATGCCTATCTACTTGGGGCCGCTTCTCTTGCTTTCGAATTGAATCAAGGGGATTTTTCTCCCCGGGAAAAGTTCAAAATGCGCAATAACATCCTCCAGCTCAAGGAAATGGTTGAAAAAAAGACAGAGGAACTCAAGGAAAAAGAAAGAGAAGTCCTGGAGAAGAACAGAAAACTGGAAGAAAATGAGGAAAAACTTAAACTGGCTTTATGGGCCTCGGAAAAAGGGATATGGGACTGGAATCTAACCAGTGGATTCATCTTTACTGACGAAGGTTGGCTCGATAAAAACAACATCGATCATACCACTTTTGACGGATCATTTTCCTCCTGGTGCAGTATGATAAACCGGGATGATTTCAAAGCGTTTATCTCCAAACTGAAGAAAGCAGAAAACAGCCCGTCGCAATCATTTGAACTGCAATACCGGATGAAGACCCAGGATAACAGCTGGATTTGGGTCCTTCATCAGGGAAAATTTATCAGGACCCCGGAGGATGACAATGATGAAATCAAGAACCTGATTGGTACGATCCACAACTTTACCAGACAAAAGGAAAAGAACGAACGCCTTGCCTACAGGGCGAATTTTGACCCGCTGACCAATCTCCCCAACCGTACGCTCCTGATTGACCGGTTGAATCAGGAGATAAGACGTTCAGAGAGAAATTCCGAGATATTCTCCCTCTTTTTTATCGATCTCGATGGTTTTAAAATGATTAACGACACCTTCGGCCATGAGACAGGCGACAGATTCCTCAGAAAGATTGCTGCCAGAATCGAACGAAAGCGACGTAAGAGTGATACCTTTGCCAGAATAGGCGGTGATGAATTCATCCTGATCGCCTTAAACATTGAAAAAATGGAAGATCTGGAGAAACTGACCCAAAAATACCTCCAACTCTTTGCCAAACCCTTTATGATTGACAACAAAAAACTCTCTGTCGGGGCCAGTATCGGTGTCTCCATCTTCCCAACAGATGGAAAAGATTCCAAGATCCTGATCGAAAAGGCCGA
>CAZVWW010000032.1:11446-20992 GCA_964631265.1 uncultured Thermotogaceae bacterium | reverse complement strand
AGGCTCTCAAAACAGATGATCTCAGAAGAGAGGTGACACGGTTGAGAATTTCACCGGATGAGATAACCAGAATATTAAAAGACAGAATTGAAGGATATGAAAAAAAGGCGAACCTGGAGGAAACAGGTCGTGTTGTACAGGTTGGGGATGCCATAGCGGCTGTTTACGGTTTAAAGAAGGTCAGATCAAATGAGCTGGTTGAATTTGAAAATGGCACATACGGGATTGCCCTGAACCTGGAGGAAGACACGGTCGGTGTCGTTGCCCTCGGTGAATACGAGGATATTCAGGAGGGGGACATTGTCAAGCGGACCGGACGGATCATCTCGGTACCCGTCGGAGAAGCCATGCTCGGCAGGGTTGTCGATCCCCTGGGCAGACCAATGGACGGGAAGGGTTCTGTTGATACAACCGAAAACCGGGAGGTGGAGGTCAAGGCCCCCGGCGTTATTGAAAGACAGCCGGTTGATACCCCGCTTCAAACCGGGCTAAAGTCAATAGACTCCATGATCCCTATCGGAAGAGGACAGCGTGAGCTTATCATTGGCGACAGGCAGACCGGTAAATCCCAGATAGCCCTTGATACGATCATCAATCAAAAAGGCACCGGCGTGAAATGTGTTTATGTTGCAATCGGCCAGAAGTCAGCGGGGGTTGCCCGGATTGTCGATCAGCTGGAGCGATACGGGGCAATGGAATACACAACCGTCGTATTGGCATCGGCTTCTGATCCTGCTTCCTTGCTTTATATTGCACCCTATGCGGGCTGTACGATTGCTGAATTCTTCATGAACAAGGGGGAGGACGCACTGGTTGTTTACGATGACTTGAGTAAGCATGCGGCAGCTTACAGAGAGCTTTCTCTTCTTTTAAGAAGACCCCCCGGGCGAGAGGCGTATCCGGGCGATGTCTTTTACCTTCATTCCAGACTGCTTGAAAGAGCCGCAAGATTGAATGACAAAGCAGGCGGCGGTTCATTAACGGCGTTGCCCATCATCGAAACCCAGGCAAATGATATGTCGGCGTATATCCCCACAAATGTCATTTCCATAACAGACGGGCAGATCTATCTGGAAGCGGGTTTGTTCTATGCGGGTTTCAGGCCGGCCATTAACATTGGTCTATCCGTATCCCGTGTGGGCGGGGCAGCACAGATAAAGGCCATGAAGCAAACAGCCGGAACACTGAGGGTTGACCTGGCACAGTACAGGGAGCTGGAGTCATTCTCCCAGTTTGCCAGTGAGCTCGACGAGGCAACGCGAAATCAGCTTCACAGAGGAGAAAAACTGATGGAGCTCCTGAAACAGCACCATTTTTCACCCATGACGGTTGAAGAGCAGGTAGTGGTTCTGTTCTGTGGTGTCAAGGGGTTACTCGATGACATTGACACAAATAAGATTCAGAAGTTTGAAAAGGAATTCCTCAGATACATGAAGACGGAGAAGAACGATCTGATGGAGGATATAAAAGAGGGAAAGAAACTGACAGACGAGATATCTGAAAGGCTTCTTGAGGCGGTTAAATCCTTCAAAAAGACATTTTCAGCATGACCCTCAGGAGGTGTAATCTTTGAGTAGAGGCCAGTTAAGGACAATAAAGAGAAGAATTGCTTCAACGAGATCTACTCAGCACATAACCCATGCAATGGAAATGGTTGCAACCGCCAAGGTGAATAAGGCGCTGAGGCGCTGGAGGTCTTTTTCGGATTATGTCAAACGGGTTGATGAGATCGTCAAAGATTGTGTTTCCGGTCTTTCTGAAGACAGCCACCCGCTTATTGCATCGGAAAACCAGAGACGCGAAAAGACGGCTTTGTTCGTCATCACATCTGATATGGGGTTGGCCGGGGCCTACAATCTTGATCTGATCCGCTTTGCTGAAACCGAGGCAGAAAAGCTTGGAGAGTCATTCGCCGGTTATCTGGTGATTGGAACAAAGGGCTTGTCAAATTTCCGGTATTCTAAAAAGAAGACACTCTTCAGCGAGGACCGGTTTTACGACACACCGGACTATTCAACGGCAGAGATGCTGGTGAACCGGATCCTCTCAATTTATGAAGAGGGGAAAGCGGATTCGTTTAAGGTGATATACAGCGAATTCAGATCATCCCTCATTCAAAAGCCGACGGTCATCGATCTGCTTCCGATTGCCCCGACCAGTCAAAAGGAAACGAAGAGTGACTACAGGGTGGAATATGAATTCGAGCCGGAACCGGAACAGGTTCTCGATTCTGCTATCCCTTTGTATCTGTCATCACATCTCCTTTACATGCTTTATGAGGCACAGGTGAGCGAGCTCTATTCGAGGCAGAATGCGATGAGAAATGCAACGGAAAATGCTGAGAATCTGATAGATGAATTCACGATTGAATACAACAAAGCCAGACAGGCATCGGTAACACAGGAGATCATTGAGATTGTCAACAGTGCGGAAGCCTTGAAGGGATAAAAGTGAACAGTGAGAGGATAATCAAAACGGCCCGGACAATCGTCGAACGATTTCCAAAGGTGCACAGCGACAAGGACCCTTTTAGAGTGCTTATTACAACGATTCTCAGCCAGCGTTCAAAGGATGAGAACACGGAAATAGCAGCTGACAGATTATTCAGCACTTACGGTAAAATCACAGAAATAGCCTCTAAAGAACCCGAACAGTTGTATGACCTTGTCAGACCTGCCGGGATCTACAGACAGAAAAGCAAGCGGATTATCGAGGTATCACGGATACTCTTAGAAAAATATTCAGGAAAAGTTCCTGAAAATATAGATGAATTGACAAAATTACCCGGAGTGGGCAGAAAGACTGCCAATATTGTACTCTGGGTTTCTTTTTCCGTGCCGGCGCTTGCAGTGGATACACACGTTCACAGAATTGCCAACCGCCTTGGATGGATTAAAACAAGGTCTCCTGAAAAGAGTGAATACGCCCTGATGAAAGTTTTGCCGGGGGAGTTATGGGGGCCTGTAAACGGGGCGATGGTGGAGTTCGGGAAAGCGATCTGTAAACCAAGGCGGCCGCTATGTCGCGAGTGTCCGGTAAAAACATACTGTGACTATTATGCCGCTGAACGTAACAGTGTCGAGGAAGAAACCGGATGATACTGGGGCTTGGTATTGATATCCAGGACATGAAAAGACTTGATGAAAAGAAGATAGAAAGACTTGCCAAAAAGATTTTCTCGGATAGTGAGATGGAAACGTTCTCCGGTTTAAAGACAGTCAGAAGAAAAAAAGAATTCCTTGCCGGGCATTTTTGTTCCAAAGAGGCTTTCTATAAAGCAACAGGCAAGGGGATCAGAGACCACAATCTACGAGAAATCAATGTCTTCTACGATGAAAACGGCAAACCGGGAATGGATGTTTCAGAGGATATGATGAAACATTATTTCAAGAATAAGGTTCAGTGTCAACTCAGTATATCTCATGATGGGGACTATGCGGTAGCGGTTGTTCTTGTGGAAGGCCTGGAGTGATGGCATATGTTTGCGAAAGGCGTGACTGTGGAAACGTTGTTGGATAATGTTCAAATCGACAGTTTATACCGTCAGGATGAAACGATCTCTTATTCTGTGTTTGATGAGATCTTCGACGATTCCTCTTCCTATATATCCGGGGCGCCGTCCATACATTATACATTCGAAAAGGCCGGTGATGAGCTCACCATTTTGGTCTATCTGGATCTGAAGAGTATGACCTATTCCTTTTCATCGAAGATGACAGAGGAGGTCAATATTCCGGGCGATTTTAAGAAGATGATTGAGGATTATGTCTTGGAGAAGTCAAAGGTCGCTTCCGTCATGTCTTCCGGCATCGACGATATTATCGGGGAGATAAGGTATTTTACCGGATACAGTATCCATGTACTCGGATTTGCATCAACCAGCAGGGAACGATTTGAGGAGCTGGAAAGGGAAACGGAGGATTTGGAGTGTTCATTTTCCTCCGAGGTGACACAGAAGACCCGATACAACGCCATGCTGATCAACCTCATTGCAAGAGAGAGTAAGATATATGAGGGATACTCTCAACAGTATCTCGTCCCGAACGTGGGGATGGAGGGAATGGAGCTTTCTCTGGGGACCAATCCGCGATTTTTCCTCAATATTGTGGAAGACAGCGATGATGATTCCATCAAGACGTCAAAGAAATACCTGTACAATATTATGTTTGAAAGGATTTCAAAATACCTGACAGAGCGTTTTGAAGTCTCGCATTATTCCACTTCAAAAGTAGAGAAGGCCTTTATCATCGAAGGGTTGTCCATTGAGAGAATTGAGTTATTCCTTGAAAAAGTCAGTCAAATAAACAAAATGGCGCCCGGGTTATTCAAAGAATCAATCACCCAGTATTGTGAGAAGCTGGGGTATTACATCAACAACGCTGAAAAAAAGGTCAAACAACTCGGTAATTTTTACGATGAAAACAGCATTGTGGGATTTGTAACGCATGCCTACACGGATGAAGATGAGCTTCACCGGCAGCTGTTAGAGGTTCTGCTGGATGACACAATCCCCACATTGATAGCGATTGTGAAGAAAACGGTTGCCTTTATTGATCAATACCTTGAGAAAAAACTGGCTTAAACGCATGAGGAATGAGAAAAAATCAAGTTGTGCGTCATTGTTGCATTCATGCAGAACTTGAGTAAGCAAATAACTTTCAAACGTAGAATCACAGGTGGTGAGCCCAAATTGTCTCAAAAAAAACACAGTGTTGTCTTTGTCCTGACCCAGGAGATGGCGGATAAAGACCTGAATGATTTGAAAGAACTGATTGATGAGGATGATATGGAATTGAAGGCTGTTGTGAAGAGTTCCAGGGAGATCGAGGCCTTCAAGGAAACACTCTTCTGCTTCTTCATGGAGGAGCATTCACTGATTTACACCTTCGGCGGGATAGGGATGGAGAGTGATGACATCGTCCCCGAAGCAACCTCATCGCTTGTCGACAAAAGACTTCCCGGGCTTGAGGGAGCCATCATGTACAGTCTGATGGAAAAAGGGGCGTATTCGATCATCAACAGAGGCGTCTGCGGGATCTTCCACAACACGGTTGTTATCAACCTTCCGGGAAAACCGGTCCTTATCAGGGAAATCCTGAATACCATAACCCCTTTGATCAAACAGGGACTGTACAAGATTAAAATAGGTAAGTGAGAATATGGAAACGAAACGATCGAAACGATTCTGGAAAGAAACGCTGCATGCCTATCTCTTTCTTCTCCCTTCCTTCATTGTATTGGGGATATTTGTCTTCTGGCCGATAGGCTACTCTTTTGTGTTGAGCTTTTTCAAATGGGATTTTGCCAATCAGAAGAATCCTTACTTCAACGGGCTTGAGAATTATGCCAAACTCTTCAGGATGGATATGGAACTGCCCTATTCTTTCTGGGAGGCACTGGCCTATTCTGCCGCCTATATCATGACAGCATTGGCGGTTGTCTCATTGGTCAAGGGATTTACATTATCTCAAAAGCACTTCGGTGACAGGAGTTTTGATCCTTTCAGAAAACGAAAATTCGTTTTCATGAGCCTTGTTGCCATTCTCTTTATTCTAACACTTGCTGCGGCGGCCTTTGAATCAATACCGGCGCTGATGGCCATGGTTGCAGCGGGGTTTGTACTCGTCATGATCATGAAAAAGACCATCTCCACAAGCGAGGGAACCGGGATGTGGACATCACTGCTGGTCATTGTAGGTGTTTATATTGCCTTTAAAACCCTGAGTGGTGTGCGGTATGAACTCTTCGACTTTCTTTTGGTGACAAAGGAATCCTCTGTCTTTATTAAGGCAATTTATAACACCCTCTATTACGTCCTGCTGACAACGCCCACCGGGATCGCGATCAGCCTTGGAATCGCCCTTATTCTGAATATGCCCTTGAAGGGGAAGATCTTTTACCGGACATCATTCTTCATACCGTATATCACATCCGTGGTGGCCATCTCGCTGGTCTGGCAGTGGATATTCAACGATGAATACGGTTTGTTGAATTATATGCTGACCCTTCTGGGGGGAGACAAGGTCAACTGGCTCACCGATGAGAAATGGACCATTCCCACAATCGCCATCGTATCCGTCTGGAAGATGGTGGGTTATAACGCGATCATCTTTCTGGCGGGGCTTCAATCCATTGATAAATTCTATTACGAGGCGGCAGAGGTTGACGGTGCCACCAAGTTCCAGCAGTTCAGACATATCACGTGGCCGCTGCTCTCGCCGACGACTTTCTTTGTTTTGATTGTCTCGGTCATTGCCAATTTCAAGGTTTTCACACAGGTCTTCGTGCTTTACAACCAACTGCCCGGACCGTATAACAACAGTGGTATGACAATGGTTTACTACATATTTGACAAATTCTACAGTGAGCAACGGATGGGCGAGGCAAGTGCGGCGGCCTATGTGCTGTTTATGATTATCATGGTCCTGACCTTCTTCCAGTTCCAGGCCGGAAGAAAACGGGTCAAATACACATCCTGAGGGGTTGATCCAGTTGAAAAAGACTTTTTTTAGAGGAATCATCTATCTCATCGTACTCCTTGGCGTTCTGCTCATGCTGATGCCGTTTGCCTGGATGATCATGACCTCTTTCAAACTCAACGGAGAGGTTGAGGCCTGGCCACCACGGTGGACCAGTGATGCCTTTAGCCTGCACAGGGAACTGAACCTCAAACTGGTAAGATCAGAAGGGGTGTCAATTGATTTTTCATCGTTGACAATCGAGGAATTTTTCAATCTCAACACCATCATTCAATCACAGAGTTCTGGAGAAACACCACTGATATACACCATCAACGATGATCCTCCATACAGAGGAGAGTTAATGCTTGACCTGAGTGCAAATGGTAACCGTGTTGACTATACAAAGGAAATGAGTGCAGAGGATGCCGGAAGAATGCAGGATATACTTGATGAGATCTCACCGCTTCCCCCGGAATTAACAGAAACCATTTCAAACATGCAGATGATAGAGGATCCTGTACTGAGATTGAACGCGATTATGAATTATCTGTATTATAAGCCGGACAGTCCACTTTCAAGGCGAAATATAACCGGAGCGCTTGACGAGACCATGGAGGCTGTGAATGCATTCAGAGAAGAAAACAAGGAAAAACTACTCAATCACAGCAGTTTCTCAGAGGACGCCGGAGAGTCAGCTGAAGAAAAGACGAAGAGACTCCGGACAAAGGAATACGCTGAAAGGGTTTTAAACACAATCGATACAAAGATCGGCAGGATGAAGGTTTTCCTGAATGATTTTGAAAAGGGGGAAAGTATTTTAAGCATAGCAGAAATTGCAGAACTGCATTCGAAAATGAACGCTATATTCAGTTTCGGTCCTCCGCCGGTTGATTTCAGGGAAAATGCTGTTCTACGTCTGATCAACAAAAATATCATATTGCCTTTGAACGCCAATATGAACACCGTCCGCCTTGGAAAAGACATTTACAGCTTTTATGAGGCGTTGCAGGTCAGCGAGTTGACTGAGACTCAGCTTGTCATGCGCTTCAAAGACAAAGAGGATGTCAAGCGCGATGTGCTCGAAAAGATAGAGGAGTCCTCTTTTAGTGCACAGGAAAAAGACCTTGTCGAAAAAGTCATTCACAGGAATTTTGAAAAGAGTACCAACCTCCTTTTCAGAGAACTGGATCAAAGATATGAGGACGAGCTGGCCGAAGCCGGTGTTTCAAAAGAAGGCATTGCAAAAGCGCTTGCCAGCATTAAGACCATCTCCAACAACCTTGATACAGCCCTCGTTGAAAATACGAACCTCAGGGATGATATAAGAGAAAATCTCAGAAACGGGCAATCAGTCAACAGTATGATCGAAAGCTCACTTCTTCCCGAAACACAGAAAAAGATACTGTTAGATAACATCAACAGGACGCTTTCGATCCTTAAAAAGGAAGGTCTCAACGAAGAGACCATTTACAGACTCATCGATCAACGATATGAGATGGATACCTTCTCCAAATACTATACGAATCTCTTTTCAAGAAGCTACTCGGAGATGGCGTTAGTCGAGGCGCCTGAAATTGTGAAGAGTGTGAGATACAAGAACCTTCGTTCTATAGAGGTCGAGCTTGAGGGAATCAACCCCATCTGGTTCTGGGACGAGGAGCCGGCATTGGAAGTTGATTACACCGCCATGCAGATGCTTGCCAATGTCTTTCAGAACTACGTCAACGCCTGGAAGGCTGGTAAATACTTTGGTTATTATTATTTCAACACCGTTTTTGTTGCTTTGGTCACGACACTTCTGGATATCGTCTTTGCCTCAATGGCGGCTTTTGCGTTCTCAAAACTGAAATTCTTCGGGAAAAACTTTATCTTTATGACGTTCCTGGCAACGATGATGGTCCCCGGCGAGGTGCTGCTTGTTCCGAACTACATTACACTCTCAGCCTTCGGCTGGATTGACACCTATCTTGCCCTGATCGTCCCCTGGACGGTGAGTGTCTTTGTCATATTCCTGATCCGGCAACACTTTATGTCAATTCCCGATGAACTCTACGATGCGGGGAGGATTGACGGCATATCCAAATGGGGCTTTTTGTGGAAGGTCATGGTTCCGCTCTCAAAGCCGGTTATTATAACGGGCTCTTTGCTCAAATTCATCGGAAGCTGGAATGCCTTCCTCTGGGTCCTGATCGTGACGAAGAGTCCGGAAGTCAGAACCCTGCCGGTCGGTCTTGCGAATTTCCGTTCTGATGTCGGGACCATGTTCAATCAGCTGATGGCAGCCTCCACATTCTCAATGCTGCCGGTTGTCATTCTCTTCCTCTTTGTTCAGAAGTACTTCATACAGGGGATTGCGAGAACGGGATTGAAGTGATGCATGTACAAGTATCAGCATAAACTGGAGGAAAAATTCTCTGAGCTGGCAGGTTCTGCCAGGGAGAAAAAGGGCTGGATCCTGAATCAGGAATTTTTCAGGGATTATCTGTTGAGTGTCAGCGTATTTGATCAAAACGGCAGAAATAGGGGAAAATTCAATCTCTATTACAGCCCGAAAAGAGACCGCTTTAAGTTACAAACCAAGGGGCTGGATCAGCCGGTAGCGGATTTTCTTGAAGAGCTGCTAACCGGAAAAAAAACCCGCTCTGTGAAAAAAAACGGTTTTCTGGCCTACGTTGACGGGAGTTTTATAGAAGGCAGAATCGGGTTTGGTGCGGTGATCATTAAAGACTCAAGAATCGTTGGCAGACTCTCGGGAAGAGTGGCGGATACGGAGCAGACAACGTCCATGAGACAGGTAACCGGCGAGCTGCAGGCTGTTCTTGAGGTCCTGAAGTGGTGTCGTAAGAAAGACCTGGAGTCCATCACCGTTTTTTATGACTACAACGGGATCGCAGAGTGGGCCAGGGGACAATGGAAGACCAACAATCCCGTGACAAGAAAGTACCGGGACATCATGCAACAGGTCGATATCACGATCAAATGGGTAAAAGTGGCGGCGCACTCCGGGGACAGATACAACGACATGGCTGATAACCTGGCTAAAGAAGGAGCCTTCAGCCTTGAGTCAACGCCTTTCGGAGAATGA
>CAZVWW010000032.1:0-11346 GCA_964631265.1 uncultured Thermotogaceae bacterium | reverse complement strand
TAACCTGGCTAAAGAAGGAGCCTTCAGCCTTGAGTCAACGCCTTTCGGAGAATGAACCAAACGCCCTCTCAGGGTGTTTTCCGAATCTTTAGAATCAGGGAGGTTGATAATGACAAAGATAATCATAGCGGCAGGCGGTATCTTAACCGTTGTCCTCTCGTTTATCATATTCAGTTTTCCCCTGTACATCTCGGGAGTTATCATCGGGGGAATTGCGCTGGGATTACTGGGCGTCTTCCGTGCAGACGACCTTTCCAAAGAGGCGTTGATTGCACTGGATGTGCTGTTCATGCTGCTCATCATGATTGTTTTCAGCAGAACCTGGGTCCCCGAGACCATTGAACTCTTTATGGTCTTCATCTCCGTTTCAATGATCAGCGGTGGGGTTGAATCAATTATCTTCGCAAACAAAAAAATGAATCCAGCGCTGGGATTGCTGTTCACAGTCCTTTTCTGGATGCCGCTTTCAGTTCCCGTCTATTTCCTCGTCGAGCGGAAGATGGGCGTCCTGGGCGGTGTGATTGTTCTGGCGGTTCTTTTTCTGATTGTTGTCCGGGACATATACAGAAGGAAGGCTGATTTTCAGGATTAGTAAAAAAAGCGGGTCCGGTTCATAAACCGGACCCTAATTGTTACGTTACCCCCCTCTATCCTCCTGTTACTGACTTCCTGTGTGTCTTGCGTCTTTTCTGAACATCGGCCAGGGTGAATCATCTGAAAGACCGGTGCTGTTTGAACGGATGGCGTAAAGTCTCGAGCCATAAGTTCCGATGTATAATATCCCCTCATCGTCGATAACCGGGCTGGATCGGATATAGTTACCGGCATCAAAGTTCCACTTCTGTTGGCCCTCCGGGTTTACAGCAATCACACGGTTTTCCCATGTTCCGATGTAGACGGTTCCGTCTTCCCCTATTGCCGGACTCGAAGACCAGAAAGGCCCGTCATCGACACGGAATACCCATTTCTCTTTTCCATCACTGCCAACGGCGTGAAGTTTTCCGTCGAAGCCGCCGATATAGACCGTGCCATCGTAATAGACGGAAGGACTGCCTCTTAACTGGGAGCCGGCACTGTATTTGAACAGTAGAGCGCCGTTTTTGTTGACGGTATACAGATGCCCGTCAAAAGAACCGAAATAAACCTGCTCATCCTCGTCTAACGCCGGACTCGATCGGATGAATCCATCGGACTCAAACTGCCATTTCAATTCTCCGGAAGGTGACACAGCATATAAAGAGCCGTCATCGGAGCCTACATAAATGGTGCCGGAGTAACCGACAGCCGGACTCGATCGGATCTCATCCCGGGTTTCAAAACGCCACAACAGCTCCCCTTCGTTTGAATAGGCGTTTAAATAACCCTCTGAATCGCCGATATAAACTGACCCGTCGGGGCCTATGGCCGGACTGGAATAGCAGCTCCCCTGCAGGATCTGTTTCCAGGCCAGTTCACCGTTTTCAGTAATGGCGTAAATATACTGATGTCCTGCTGCAATATATATTCTTCCGTCTTTCCCGATAGCGGGAGAAGGATATATGACATTTCCCGCATTGAACTTCCATTTCATCTTGCCGTCTCTGTTGACGGCGTATAGATAATCGTCATCGGCACCGAAGTAAATGGTTCCGTCCGGAGCGACAGCCGGGCTCGATCGGATATCGTACTTCGTCTTAAACACCCATTCCACAGCTCCGGGACCGTATTGCGTCTCAAAGGTCCATACCGGGCTCTGTGACTCGGCGCCAAGCTCGTCTCTTGCTACAAGCTGCCAGTAATAGCGGGTGCTTCCACATAATCCCGGGATTTCATAACGGCTTTCGTCAAGTCCTCTGGCCACAAGCTTCATATCCTCTTTGGACTGGCCGATATAGAGGTCATACACGATCTTATCATCATCCGGATTCTCCGGCTCGTTCCATTCGAGTAACGGACCAACGAATGAAACGTCTGTGGCGTTGTCCGAAATCCCGGGGTTTTGAGGCGGTTTGGGTGGTTGATTAACCACAAAACGACTGATTGCTGAAGTGGCATTACCGCCAAAACTATCCTTTGCAACAACCTGCCAGAAATACTCTTCGCCTGTTTCAAGAGCGTTGATGGAAAATCGGGTTGTCTTCAGATCACTTTTTAAAAGGGTCAGATCTGTTGCCGTTTTGGAGAAATACAGATCATATAGAATGGTATCATTTTCTTTATCCGAAGCTTTCCATTCCAGAACCGGTGTTTTGGGCATCGCTTTTTCTTTATCCTTTGGTGATAAAACAACGGGTGTGGATGGTGGATTGTTGATGATACTGTAAGCATTCAAATCGGAGGAAACTGATTCGTCTCCGGTATCTTCCGCGGTAATCTTCCAGTAATAGGTTTTTCCGGGGATTACGGCTATCCCCGAGTCTTCGGGGGACCATTCAGTCTTGTCATAGGCCTTTTCCACAAGTTCGGGCGGCCGGTCTTTTCCGAAATAGATATTATAGGAAAGTGTGTCATTGTCGGGATCCGATGCGGACCATGTGATGTCTGTTTCGGTCCTGTCAACGGTTGTCTTTGATGCTGCTTCTTTCAGACGCAGGGTGGGCGCTCTGTTGACGTCACTTACGTCAAGTGTGTATTCCTTAACCAGGGTGTCTTTTCCATCCTGGACACTGAAAACGACGGCCTTTTTTCCCGCTTCATCGAATCCGGGCTTGTATGTATAGATCCCCTTTTCATTAATTGCTCCCGGTCCGGAAACAAGTTTGAACGCCAGGGCATCCCCGTCCGGGTCTGAGAATGCTTTTTTCAAGTTGATATCAAGTGTCGCTCCCTCTGATACCGTGGTAACTAATGCTTCGTTGGGGTTTTCGTCGGGTTTTCTGTTTTTGTTTTGAACTGTGACTTCAAAATCTTCTTTAATCTTGTGTTTGCCGTCATCAGCCTCAAAGCGGACAATGTAATCGCCCGAATCCTCAAAACCGGGTTCAAAGGTATAGATTCCTTCATCGTTGATCGTCCCCTGCTCTGATAAAAGCTGAAAAGAAAGGTCATCATTATCCGGGTCCGACACATATTTTTTTAGATCAAGCGATAAACTTTCACCCTCCTGAATCTGCTGGAGAGGGATGGTCTGATATCTCGGATACCGGTTGACATCAGCGATACTCAGATGGAAATTCACGCCGACCTCTGTTGCCGGGTCTTCGACCAGGATCCTGATCTTTTCCTTACCGGCTCTTCCGAAGTCCGGTTCGTACTGGTAGATGCCATCTTTTATTACCCCGGGACCGTCCACAATCCGGAAGAGTAGATTGGTTGAATCCGGACTCTCAATCTTATCCTTCAGGTTTAACCGGAAGTTTTCGCCTTCTTTGATCTCGTAGGATTCAGAAAGAGTTTTGATCTCAGGAGGACGATGTACATTCAGGACCGCCACTTCAAAGACGTTCGAGGTCTCCCGGTGTTCTGTCTTTGCCTTGATCTCAACAAGATAGGATCCCGAATCCTCAAAACCGGGTGAGAATGAATAACCATCGGCTTTCATTTTTCCGGGACCACGGACGATAGAATAGTCCGGGTCAGCATTATCCAGACCGGATATGAAACTGTCCAGATCGATGGTTAATGTGTCCCCTTCTTCAACACTTGTTCCGGGAATATCCAACAAAAGCTCCGGCAGGGATTTCGTTGTAAAAGTCGCCTGCTGGCTCATGATATTCTCTCCGTCTTTATTCGTGTAACCGACTTTCCAGGAATAAGTAGTTGAAGGTGATAAATCTTTTTCGGGTCTGTAAGTTGACCCGCCGATCTGTTTCTCTTCTAAAACTAGTTCCGTCCCCCCGGTTGTTACCTCATAAATCTTTAAATGATACTGCTTATCTTCTCCCCCGTCTTTCCCCTCAAAAGACCAATCAAAATCAGGAGTTAATTCAACGTTTTTTGCGCTTTCCTGCGGTGTTTTCAATACAGGCGGATTTGGTGAATCAAATCCGAACTGGCACGAAATAACGGTGAAAAGAAGAAAGGCAACAACGGGAATAAAAATAAACAATGCCTTTTTCAAGATGAATCACTCCAATTGAAAGAAACGAGATTTCTTAAACCCCGTGTTATTATACACCATTGATGAGAAAGAGAGGGATTGTTCAACGATATGTAACCTTTTCTTATAAATAAATTAAGTATAGGCACTTTTCAAGAATTGACCGTCTTTAAAACTCCATATGAAAAATGTTATATTATAGGGTAAGGTAAAAGCAGACGGAGGGGAGATAGGGATGAAAAAGAAAGAAAAGATCAAGATCGGCAGAAAAGAGATCTACTGTGAAAAATATGAGACTTCCGATAAACCGGTTGCGGCAGTCATCCTCGTTCACGGGCTTGGAGAGCATATAGAGAGATACGAGAGACTGGCCCTTGAGATGGTCGAGCACCGGCTGGTTGTCTATGGGTTTGATCACGTCGGGCACGGGGAGAGTTCGGGAGTACGGGGCCATACCTCGGTTGAAGAACTCTTCAAGCCCATTGCCAGAATACGCGAACTGATAAAACAGGATTACCCCGGAACGGAGATCGGGATATTCGGCCACAGTATGGGCGGTTTGGTGGTATTGAGATATATTGAGGATTATCCTCAGGACTTTTATGCGGCTGCTGTTTCTGCTCCTGCCATCTTTTTTTCACAGGCCAATGCTGAGAGAATCGAGAAGAACAAGCTTTTCGCCCGTCTTTTTCCGTTTTTAACCATGGAAAACAAGATCAAACAGGAACATCTGTCGAGAAATCAGACAGAGGTTGTCGAATATGCGCTTGACAGGAAGGTGCATTCAAAAATAAGTCTCAAGCTTGCCCTGAGCATGTACGAGAATTCAAACCAGGCCTTTGAAAAGGCAGGCGATATCGATATCCCGCTCCTCTTTTTGAAGGGAACCGGGGATCAGATTGTGCCCACAGAAAAGGACAGAGCGTTTTTTGACCGGCTGACGATTGAGAATAAGGCCTTCTGCGAATATGAGGGCGCGTATCACGAGGTCTTTTTTGACCCCGAACACGGGGAAGAATTCAGACAGGATATAATAGGGTGGTTTAGAAGACAGTTATGAAAGCAGGCGATAGAATGATCATTGAGGAAGTGGTAGTGGAAAAATTTCTGAACGGGGGAGATGGACTGGCACATGGTGTAGAGGGCAAACCGCTCTTTGTTAAAGGGGCCTATCCCGGCGAGATTGTTGATGTAAAGGTGATAAAGGACAAGAAAAATTATGCCGTATGCGAGCCCGTGAAGTGGAAATACAAAATTGAAGAGCGGAATATGCCGGTCTGCAAGGTCTTTGACAGATGTGGTGCCTGTGATTGGCTTGACCTTGATTACAGCGTTCAGCTGATGCATAAGAGAAAGATTGTGGAGGAGCAGTTTGAACGACTCGGTAAAATGGATGTATCGGACAGGATAAAGGACGTTCTCCCCTCGCCCGAATACTATGGCTTTCGAAATAAAATGACCTATTTCTTTGCCCCTGATGGAAGAGACATCATTCTTGGTTTGAAGGAGAAGGGATCATCAAGGGTGGTCGAGCCCAGGGGATGCAAAGTGGTTCCGGGGAGTTTTGACAAGATCAGAGTTGTGGTCCAGAAGATGTTTAACGAACTATTCAGTGTTGAGGATATCCATTCAAGCAAAAACCGGAAAGGGAACCTGCGGGGGATTTGCCTTCGAAAGACGCAATATACCGGCCAGATAATGCTGATCATCATCACACAGGAGAGAAACTTCCGCCCGTTGACGCTTATAAAGACTGAACTGCAGGAGACCCTCCCGTTCCTCGATTCTGTCATACACCTGAATACAAAGAAGAAGAATCTGTTGAGCGGGCTTTACAACACAGTGGCCGGAAGTGGTGTGATAACAGAGCACATTGACTGGTTTGACTACAATATCCCCCCGAATGCCTTTTTTCAGGTTAATGCCTTTATGCTCAAACCGATGCTGGAAAAGACAAAGGAAATGCTCAAACCGGATAAGAAGAGACGGCTGCTTGATCTCTACGGCGGGGTTGGATTCTTCTCGATATATCTTGCACCGCTTTATAATGAGGTTGTTCTCGTGGAATCCCATAAAGACGCTGTGAAAACGGCTCTTGCCAATGCCGGAATGAATAAGATCGATAATATGAGAACGGAGAAACTGACGGTCGAAAAATTCACCGAAACGGAGAAGATGACAAACATCCATTATGATGATGTCATTCTGGATCCGCCGCGTGCCGGGGTTGACCCGGAGGTTATTGACCGGATTGCAAATGCCCGCCCGGAGCGTGTCCTTTACACCTCCTGTGATCTGGGAACGCTTGTGAGAGATGCCAAACGTCTAATCGAAAAAGGATATCGGATTTCTGAAATCCAGCCTCTTGACATGTTTCCCCATACATCGCATATTGAGAATATAATACGCTTTGAAAGAGTTTAAGAAGAGGAGGCCCCTATGAAGATCGTTGTCAAAAACAAGAACGCCTACAGAAATTATGAGATAGAAGAGAAATTTGAAGCCGGAATGACCCTGCTCGGAACAGAGATAAAATCGATGCGGGAAGGACGAATGAGTCTCAAGGAGAGTTACTGTCGTTTTAAAGACGGAGAGCTTTACCTGGTGGGCTCCAACATAACCCCCTATTCCCATGCGGATTATTTCAATCATGAACCTCAAAGGGACAGGAAACTGCTGCTTCATAAGAGTGAATTGAGAAAGCTGCAGTCCAAGGTGAAGCTGAAGGGCTTCACGATCGTTCCGATAAAGGTTTATTTCAACAAAAAAGGACTTGCGAAGATAGAGATTGGCATCGGCAAGGGGAAAAAGTTGCACGACAAACGTGAGGATATGAAGCAAAAAGCCATCAAAAGGGAAATGGAAAAGGAAATGAAATATAAATTCTAAAAGCCGAAAAGGCTTGGAGGGATCCTGGTAATGAGTTTGAAGGAAAGAATATTTGAAGACTTGAAAAAGGCCATGAAGGAAAAGGACGAGATTAAAAAACGAACGCTTAGAATGGTTGTTGCCGCAATCAAGAATATGCAGGTGGATAAGAAAGAACTGACGGATGAGGATGTTATAGAGATACTAAACAAAGAGGCTAAAAACAGAAAAGACTCGTTTGAACAGTATAAGAAGGCCGATCGCGATGATCTGGCTCAAGGAGAAAAAGAGGAACTGGCCGTCATTGAATCCTATCTGCCGGAAAAATTGACAGAAGATGAACTGAGGAAGATAATCCTGGAAGTAATCAAAGAACAGAACGTCAACAGCCCGGAAGGACTCGGCGTTGTCATGAAATCGCTAATGCCTAAGATAAAGGGTCGGGCTGATGGAAAGAAAGTCAGTAAACTGGCCAGGGAGATCCTTTCGGATCTGTAATTTTCATTGATACGGGGAGATGGAAACGTTGAAAGTAGATATTATTACCGCTGAGATTGGATCAACCACGACCATTCTGACAGCCTTTAACGGGGTTGGCACCTCAAAATGCGAACCGGTTGCCCAATCGGAGCATTATACAACAGTGCTGGAAGGCGATGTGACAATTGGAATCAACCAATGTCTGCGAGATATATCGAATCAGATCGGTTCGGAGGTTGACTGGGAAGAGTTTGTCGCTTCGAGCAGTGCGGCGGGCGGACTGAGAATGTCCGTTCACGGTTTGGTTTATGACATGACGGTACGAGCGGCAAAAGAGGCGGCCCTTGGAGCAGGTGGGATTATCCGGCATGTAACGGCCGGAAAGATTGACAAACGGGAAGTGGAAAAGGTCGAAGGATTGAATCCCAATATGGTTCTCCTGGCCGGAGGGGTCGATTACGGCGAGAAGGATACCATCATTCACAATGCCCGGGAGTTTTCAAAGAGCCGTTTAGAGGTGCCCTTTGTGGTTGCCGGGAATTGTGCTGCCGGAGAAGAGGTTAGCGAAACGCTCAAAAAAAGCGGTAAAAGGGTTTACGCCGTGGAGAATGTCTATCCGAGAGTGGACGAGCTCAATGTGGAACCGATAAGAGAGATCATACAGACGATTTTTTCTGAACACATTATCCATGCCGGCGGTATGGATAAGATTGGTGAAATGGTGAAAAGACCGATCATCCCGACACCGGCCGCTGTCATGAATACCACCAAAATGCTGAACGAACTATACGGCGATGTCGTGACGGTCGATATCGGAGGGGCGACCACCGATGTGGATTCTGTCACAGAGGGGATGCCCGAGATTCAGGAAATCACAGTATCGCCCGAACCCTTTGCCAAAAGAACGGTTGAGGGGGATCTCGGCGTCTTTGTGAATGCTCACAACGTTGTTGAAGCGATGGGACCCGGGATTGAGAAGGATTACCCGGATTATCAACAGCTTCTAAAGGACATCTCACCTTACCCGAAAAACAACCAGCTTGAGGAATTTGCAGCCCATCTGGCTGTTCATTGCCTGACACACGGCCTTTTAAGGCATTCAGGAAGGATTCGATATATATATGGTGCAACCGGCAGACAGAAGATCGCCGAAGGCAAGGACTTAACCGCAACCAAAATAATTGCCGGAACAGGCGGGATACTGAGCCGCTCCAAATATGCCGAAGAGGTCCTTTCAACTGCCAGAAAGCTTTCCAAAAGACATATTAAGGAACTCCTGCCCCCGGAGGATATAAGGCTCTTCAGAGACAGGAACTATATCTTTGCCCCGCTGGGTGCGTTATCTAAAATTGATAAAGAGACAGCACTGGCACTGCTTAAAAACGATCTTGAAGAGCTGGGAAATTAATAGTGGTTTAATGCGTCTATGAAACGGGAGGATGTTAAATATGAATAATAATATTTATCTGGATCATTATAGAACAACACGATTATCAGAAGATGCATACGGGAAAATGAAACCATACATGGAAGACGCCTTTTATCTGCCGGTCTCCTTCACAGAGATGGGGACCGGGGCTGCCGAGGCTGTGGAGGAATCTGAAGAGAGAGTCAGAAAGGCACTTAACGCAGAAAATGCAGAAATAATCTTCACATCCGGTGGAACAGAGGCCAACAACCTGGTGATACACGGAGTGCTGAGAGATGCAGAACCGGGGGAAACAACGATGATCACATCCGTGATAGATCATCCCTCGATTGTCAACACCTACGACTATTACAAAAAAAGGGGATTTGGTGTTAAAAAGATCAGAGTGGACGATGAGGGATTCTGGAAGACGGAGGAATTTGAAGCTGCTTTGAATGAGACCACGCGTCTCGTCAGTATCACCTATGTGAATCACACCATCGGCACCATACAAAAAATCGACGAGATTTCTAAAATGATTAGAGAAAAGGCCCCAAAAGCCAGGATACACCTTGATGCGGCCATGGCTCTTTTAAGTGTTGATATGGATCTTGAGAAACTCGACGTGGATTTTGTCACCCTCAGCGGTCATAAGATTTACGGGCCCAAAGGAACGGGGCTTATTATATCGAGGAAAAAGGGCGCTTTAAAACCGGTACTTTTTGGAACGGTTGTCACATCCCCATACAAACCTGGAGCGGATAATCTACCCGGTATCGTCGGGATATCCCATGCCGTCCGGGAGGCTGTTCAGAACCGGGAGCGTTATGTTGAAAAGAACTTGAGACTGCAGAAAAAGCTCATGGATATGATAGAGGAGAAGATCCCCAATGTGCGCCTGAACGGACCCGTCGAGCAAAGAGCCGTTGACAACGTCAACTACTCATTCAGGCAGATAGAGGGCGAATCCATTATGATGTTCCTCGATTTCGAGGGCATTGTAGTTGCAACCGGATCGGCCTGCGCCTCGAGTGATCTGAAGGTTAATTATATCCTCAGTGCGATTGGCAGAGATCACGAAATGGCCCACGGCTCGCTCAGGATAACAACCGGCAGAGAAAACACCGAAGCGGATATCGAAAGATTTGTGAAAGAACTTGTCCCCATAGTCGAGAGACTGCGGGAACAGAGCACCATCAAGTAGGGAGGGAAAAAAATGGCTGTTATAAAATATACAAAAGCGGTTATCGATCATTTCAAGAACCCCAGAAACGTCGGGGAAATAGAGAATGCTGATGGCGAGGCAACGGTGGGAAGTCCCGCCTGCGGCGATCAGGTTTCCGTCTCGTTGAATGTCAAAGACAACAAGATTGACGATATCAAGTTTCTGTCATACGGGTGCGCCTCGAATATTGCAACGGGGTCCATAGTCACCGAGATTGCTAAGGGAAAATCAATCGAGGATGTCAAAAATCTGACCTGGAAGGATGCGGTCGATGAACTGGGCGGGCTGCCACCGGTGAAAGTTCACTGTTCCGTCCTGGCCGTTGACGGTTTGAAGGCTGCCGTCAGGGATTATGAGGAGAAAGTTCTCGGTATCAAACATGAGAAGACACTGGATGAATCAAGCATCATTGAGGAACTGAAATCGGTGATCTATCCGAAAACCGGCAATAACATCATCGATGAACAGCTCATCAAGTACCTGAAATTCGAGGATGGAAAAGTGGAGATCGAGATCTCATTCGATGAGACCGATGTGTACAAACAGAACGTCCTTGAAGAGATCAACGAGCATCTGGAGGCGATTGACGGCATCGATGACATTGATATCAAGGTGGTTGAATACTGATATGAATGTCTATCTGGATCATGCGGCAACAACCCCCCTTCTGGAGGAGGTCATCGACTATTTCAGCGTCGTGTTGAGAGACTATCCCGGTAACGCCTCGAGTCTTCATTATGAGGGCCTGAGGGCGAGGGAGCTGTATGAAGAGAGCAAAGAGAAGATTGCCTCCCTTATCGGGGCAAAATACGATGAGATTGTGTTTACCTCCGGCGGGACCGAATCGGATAATATTGCGATATTCGGTTCATTGAAGGCAATCGAAAAAACCAATCCCGATAAGCGTCATGTTATGACAACACCGATTGAACATGAAGCCGTTCTGGAAAGCTTTAAAGAATTAGAGAAAAGAGGATACACCGTTGATTATATACCGGTCGATGAGAACGGCATTGTTGATCTGAACTGGATAGAGGATCATATCAGTAATAAAACGGCCTTATGTTCTGTTATGCTGGCAAATAACGAGGTCGGTGTTGTCGAACCGGTTGAAGAGATAGCCTGGTTCTGCCGGCATAACGGCGTGGTCTTTCACACGGATGCCGTTCAGGCCATGGGCAAGATAGAAGTCGATGTCCAAAAACTCGGGGTTGATCTCCTTTCGGCCTCGGCTCATAAATTCTATGGTCCAAAAGGTGTGGGCTTTCTCTATGTCAGGGAAGGCCTCCCAATAGATCCCATCGTATATGGCGGAGGCCACGAAGGGGGCCTCCGCTCGGGAACCGA
>CAZVWW010000031.1:0-21259 GCA_964631265.1 uncultured Thermotogaceae bacterium | reverse complement strand
GGACAGGTCCCTTGATTACGAATTCATAATCAAGGGACCTGTCCCCCTGATTCCCCCCTGCCCCCTAATCCCTCGCCCGCTGAGCTCCCTGATTACTCCCCGCTCAGAAATAGAAGTCGATGATGTTTTTCAACACATCAAAGTCGATGGGCTTGGCCAGGTATTGATCAAATCCCGAATCGAGGAGATGTTGCTCAAGTTCTTCAGAATAATAGGCCGTGACAGCCACGAAGGGTGTTTGTGAGTTGAGCGCATCCTCCGCCTTCATTTTTTTGACGATAACATCCCCGTTCGTATCGGGAAGCTGGATATCCATGAAGACTATATCGTATTTTTTTTCACTTAACTGTCTGAGGGCCTCTTCTCCGTTTTCGGCACTGTCCAGGCCCGGGAAGATCTTTTTCAGATAGAGCATGATGAACTTCCGGCTGATCAGGTCATCTTCAACAACCAGTGCTCTTTCCGAGCCCTTTCGCTGTACTTCCTGCCGCTCATCTTCCGTCTTCTTCACAGGCGGCTTCACGACACTTTTCACAGGCAGTTTGATACTGAATACACTTCCCAGGCCGCTCTCGCTCTCAACCTCAACCACTCCGCCGTGCATCTCAACGATCTCTTTGGTGATCGAGAGGCCGAGACCGGTCCCGGATTCTTTCTCATGTGCTTTCCTTTCAAACGGCTCGAATATCTTCTCAAGCTCTTCTTCTTCAATTCCTTCCCCCTGATCCCATACCTTAATCGTTATGTTTTCGTCGTCTCTGGACAAATCCAGTCCGATCTCTCTGTTCTCCGGAGTGAATTTGATGGCATTGGTCAGCAGATTGTAAATGGCCTGCCGGATCCTGGTCTCGTCTGCTTCGATATAGATATCATAGGTCCCCGCATTGAATCCTTCAGATATGTTCTTTTCCTCTGCGAAGAACCGGGTGGCATCGAGCGCTTTCCCGGCAGCCTCTTTCAGGTTGAACGGACTCTTTTCCAGCCGGAGTTTGCCCGCATTGATCTTTGAGAGATCCAATATTTCGTTCAGCACGTCGGACAGATGTTCCGCGCTCTTTTTGATATAGCCGATCTGTTCCCGGATTTTGTGGATCAGTTCATCATCTGCGCTTTCCTCAAGGAGTTTGCTGAAGCCTATGATCCCCTGCAGCGGCGTCTTCAATTCATGGGTGATGTTCGCCAGAAACCGGCCTTTCGCCCGGTTGGCTTCCAATGCCTCCTGTTTGGCCCTTTTGAGTGAGCTCTCAGAACGTTTTCGTTCCGTGATGTCTCTTCCTATCCCGTACAGCCCAGAGATGTTGTCCTCCGAATCGCGGATTGGAACCTTGATGAAATGGCATGTGCACATTTTTCCGTTGACAACCAACTCCCTTTCCTCTTTGACCGTCTCTCCCTTCAGAACACGTCTGTCAATGTTACTGGTATGTTCAAACTCCCTCATACCGAAGAGTTCCCGATCCGTCTTATCCAGGATATCGCTTTCATTCAATTCGAGCATTTCAGTTATCGCCGGGTTGACCATGGTGTAGCGCAATTGCCGGTCCTTAATAAAGATGTAGTCCCTGGCCGTTTCAAAGATGGTCTTCAGAAGCTGCTCGGCCTCTTTACGCTTTCTCTCACCGAGGATATTGTACTTTGCCCGCCTGGCGATCTTGTCCATATTCAAGAGGAGCTCATCCGTCTTGACCTTGTAGTCGAGAACGCCGGCCTTCATCGCCTGAACAGCCCGGTCCTCATCTCCGAAGCTTGTAATGATGATAATCCCCGGCACCTGCTTTGAGATCTCCTCTTTCGTTATAAAATCCAACCCGTCTCCATCGGGGAGTTTCATATCCGATATGATTAGATCAAAGTGCCGGCCTGAAAGGAGCTTTCTCGTTTCCCGCAGGGACCTCGCAAAGACAAGTTCGATTGAAGGGTCCTCTCTAAAGGCCAGTTTCATTAATTCAGCATGGTCCTCGTTATCCTCTATGATGAGTATTCCGAATCGGTCATTAATCACATTATCCCCCGGTTTCTTTTGGTTTTTCATTCATCTCAAGCCAATACTCGCCGAGATTGTTGATGAGTTGTTTCAGTTTACGATAATCAAGTGGTTTAACGAGATAGCTGTTTGCGTGATAGTCGTACGCCCTGGCGATATCGATCTCGTTGTTCGATGTGGTCAGAATAACCGTTGGTATCTTGCGCGTCTTGCTGTTCGTCTTGAGTTCTTTCAACACCTCAAGCCCGTCCACCTTTGGCAGTCTCAGGTCGAGTAGAATCAGGTCCGGCCTTTCATACTCGTCGGTTTCCTCAAAGAGAAAGTCAAGGGCCTCCTCGCCGTCTTTCCTGTGAATAAAGTCCTCAACCAGCCTTTTTCCGTCCAGGGCAATCCTGACCAGTTCTGCATGATCCTCGTTATCCTCAACAAGGAGTATCTTAACGGCTTTCATCTTCATCATCCTTTTTCTTTGCCGGCAGTGAGAAAACAACCGTCGTGCCCAGGCCTTTTCCCGGTGATTGAATCTCAACAGAGCCGCCATGATAGTCAATAATCCTTTTCACAAGGGAAAGGCCGACACCGTTCCCTTCAGCCTCCGCATCGAGCTGTTCGAATAAACCAAATATTCTATCCTGGTAGCGTTTGTCAATCCCCCGGCCATTATCTTCAATCTCAAAGAAAATCATATTACCTTTCTTGTATGAGCGGATGGTTATCCGGGGCGTCTCTTTTCCGTTCATGAATTTAACGGCATTCTCCAGAATGTTTTGAAAGACTTCCGTCATCCTGGCCCTGTCGGCAAAGACCTCGGGAAGTCTGTTTTCTATCGTGATGTTAATGCCCTTCTTTTCTATTAGTCCGGAAAGACTCTCCAACACATCATTTATTAGCTCATTCAGATCAATTCTCTCAGTCGGGTTGACGATTCTGCCAATCCGGGAAAGCTCCAGCAAGCTATCCAGTAACTCCTTCATCTTATCGGCTGCTCTCGCAATCCGCTTTGAATAGGACAGTAAACTTTCGTATTTCTCCTTTTCAATATCCTCGTTCAGCACTCCGCTGAACCCCTTGATGGTGATCAACGGGCTTCTCAGGTCATGGGAGACGGTATAGGTGAACCGCTCCATTTCGGTGTTCTTTCTCTCCAGGTCTTTGATCAGCGCTTTTCGCTCATCCTCTGTCCGCTGTCGGATATTCTCTGTTTTGATACCGTTGACGACGATGAAAAAGGACAGGGAGGCGATGATGATAATCACGATGGTCAGGATGAGCGTCACGCTCCCGGTGATATCGGCAATCTCTGCCTTGACATCCTCGATATAGATACCGGTACCGATGATCCAGTTCCAGGGCTTGAACCCGGTGACATAGGAGAGTTTTTCGACAATTTTATCCTCCCGGTCTTTCCACTGCCACATATAGTCGATATAGCCCGAACCCTTTTCTTCAACCAATTCCACCATTTCAATGAAGAGTCGTTTCCCCCCGCGATCCGTGTAATCGCTGAGATCCTCTCCCTCAAGTTCTGTGGTGTACGGGTGCATAATCATCTCGGGCTGCATGTTGTTGACCCAGAAGTAATCCTCTTTTTCAGGTCCGTATCTCATGGAGCGTATCCGTTCAAGGACTCTTTCTTTGGCCTCCGGCTCTTGCAGTTCTCCGCTTTCATACCGTTCGTGATAGTGATTGACAAGCTCATAAACCGAATCGGTCAGGTCCTTTATCTTTTCCTTCTTCTGATGCATGAGGATCTGGTCAATCTTCGGGATAATCAGAAAGAAAAAGGCCCAGCTGACCAATATCACACAGATTAAAGACGGTACGGTTGTCCTGAGAATAATCGAAAGCTTCGGTGATACTGCCATATGCCACTCACCTTCCTTGAAACTTGAACAGAACTGGTATCTGCCGGGAAAAGCGGAAAGAGCCACCGTTTTGATTCTTTTATAAGAACGACCGGCAACTCAAATAATTATACCATAAGAGTCTTCTCGGGAAGCTTTTTGGGGGGGATATATTCTCACATAAAAAAGTGCCGGTACTCTGGGGGAGTACCGGCTCAACGTCTTACCCCTTGAGTTGCTAAGAACTAAATCTGAAAAGATTATATCAAAACCAACCCGCCGGGAAAAAACTTTTCCTAGTTTCGTGTATGCTGTCGTCTAAATGGGCATCTTGCTAAATAATCCCGTATCTTTTGTAGATCTTTTCCCAGTCTTCGGCTGAAAGGACGGTTCCAACATACATGGTTTTTTCATCTTCGGAGGCGATGACCGGTATACCGGAGCTGAGAGCGCTGTCCTCCCATTTTCCCTGGCGGACGCCTTTTTTCAGCTCGATCTCCTCAAACCACATATCGCCGGTGATACGATCCCCTTCAAATGTGAATTCTTTGTTGTAGATGGCACCAAAATCGGGAATCTCAAAGGTGAGTCCTCTGAGATCGATTCCCAGCGGCCTTTCTGAGACGATGTGGCTGTTTGCTGTCTTCAGGTCCGTCATACAGGTGATAAGAACCTTCGCATCGGCCCGGTTCAACTTCTCTTTCATTTCTTCGGGGAGATGAATGGCATACGGGATAATGATGGTCTCGTATGGCGATAAATCCGAGTCTTTGAATACGATATCCACCTTTTCATTCTTCTCAAAGAGAGGCTGGTACATATCGATCAAGGCATCGAAGTATGAAAAGTCACGGCATACACCGTTTATCTCATGCATCCATCCGACTTCATAATCAAAATACAGCGCCGTTTTCACATCTGAAAAATCCGTTACCGGTTTCTTTTTGCTGAGTCCGGACAACACTTGAAGCCGTTTTGATTTCTCCGGGTCTCCGTCATATCCCAGTACACCGTTATGATACTGTTCAGCTCCGAAAGGCAGCGCCCTGAACCTGAATATTACACTGTTATTTGCCCCATGTTCCATTCCGAGCTGAGTCACGTATTCCATCCATCCCGCAGAACGGTACATGTTTCTCTCCTGCCAGTTCACTCTTCCCGGTTGCTGTTCCAGGACCGTAAAGGGTTTTCTTTGAAGAGATCGCATGAGATCAAAGTTGAAAGCGGCATACGCCGGGTTGTAATCTGTTTTGGGAAAATAATTATCATACGATACAAAGTCGTATTGAGCTTCAAGCCGCTTATAATCAATCTCTGAAAAATTCACCATGAAGTTGTGTGTGATCGGTTTTTGAGAGTGTTTTCGGATGATATCCGACTGCAGTTTTGAAAAGCTTTCGATCGATACCGTGCTGAATCGTCTGAAATCGAGCAGCTTATGCGGATTCTTAAACGAGTTGGTGCTTTTCGGCGTCTCTATCTGTGAGAATTCGTTGTATACCTGTGACCAGAAAACGGTTCCCCACGTCCTGTTCAGTCTGTCTATTTCGCCATATTGGTCCTCTAAATAGTCCCGGAAAGCCTCATCGCAGTCTTCACAATAGCAATAGGTGGTGTCCTCGCAACCGAATTCATTGTCAAGCTGCCAGGCAAAGAGGTTCTCCTCCTGCCCGTAACGCTCTGCCAACTTTGTCACAATCCTTTTCACATGTCTTTTGTATACCGGGCTGTTGTAACAGTAATGACGCCTCGACCCAAAATGTCTGGTGTGACCATAGGCGTCCTTCTGAAGGATTTCCGGGTGCTTTCTTATCAGCCAGGGTGGAGGCGTTGCCGTTGGGGTACACAGCATGACCTTGATCGTTGTCTTCCCGGCTTTTTCAAAAACCTTGTCCAGAAAGGAAAAATCAAACTGACCGTCTTCCGGTTCGATTAATGACCAGGCGAATTCCCCGATTCTTATCATTTCTATTCCGTTTTCCAACATGATTGACAGATCTTTATCCATTCGTTCCAGTTTTGACGGATTCTCATCCCAGTGCTCGGGATAATAATCTACTCCTATCATAAAGTTGCCTCCTCGTCATTTTGATAGTTACCTTTATTGCAGCATTCTTTCTCTTTTTAACCTTTCACAGCTCCCACGGTAAGCCCTTCGATGAAGTATCGCTGGAATATCAGAAAGACACCGAGCGGAACTGCCGCGGTAATCAGCGAAGCGGCTGCTATCAGATTCCATGAACTGTGATACTGACCCTGGAGATTGACAAGCCCCAGTGTGATGGTCTTGATCTCATCCGACTGCAACAGAACCAACGACCAGAGATAATCGTTCCATATCCAGGTGAACTCCAGTATGCCAAGCGCCGCTATCGCAGGCAACGTCAGGGGAAGCACAATCTTGGAATAAATCACAAAATCCGGGGCGCCGTCTATCTTGGCCGATTCATAAAGACTACTCGGAATCGATGTCATAAAGTTCCTTAAAAAGAAGGTGCAAAATCCGAGCTGAAAGGCGATATGAAAGAGTATGACACCCTGAAAGGTATCGTATATGTTCAACGTGTTTGAGAGCCGGAAGACCGGAATCATCAGCATCTGGAAAGGGATCAGCATCCCGCTGACGAATATCAGCAGAATGGTCTTTGAAAATCTGAAATCATAGAACGCCAGCGCAAACGCCGAGAGGGTGGAAAGAAAGAGCGCTCCCAGTACCGCCGGGACGGTCACAACGAATGTGTTTCTGAAATAGGTCTTCATATTGCCTTCTTCCCATGCCTTGGCAAAATTGTCCCATTTGACTTCCTCCGGCGGGGAAAACCAGTATTCACTGGCCATAATCTCATCCATCGACTTGACCGATGTAAATGACGTGACCATGAACGGGATCAGCCATATCAATACGATCAGTGTCGATAAGACATAAAATCCGATAATCATTATTTTCTTCTTCTTATACATATCCCATCATCCTTCCGACTTAAAGACATTACCCAGATAGACCACGATAAAGCCTAATGTTATGATGAACTGGACAACGGCTATCGAGGAACCATATCCCATGTTGTAATTGTTAAACGATTCGATATACATGTAGTTCGCCAAAACACTGGATGAATTGAAGGGGCCGCCCTGTGTCATGGCATAGACAATGTCAAAGGCTCTTAAAGAATCAATAACGCTTATGGTGATCGCTATGATGGTGGCGGGTTTCAACATGGGTAGAACGACGTGCATGAATCGTTGCCCCCAGTTTGCCCCGTCAACGATCGATGCCTCTATGAGTTGAGGTGGCACATTTTTAAGTCCGGCAAGATAAAGGACCATCACATACGGTATCTGACGCCATGTGGCGGCAAAGATAAGCGAGAAGGTGACAAAATTCGGATCGCTCAACCAGGGGAATCCTCTCTTGGCGATTCTTGACACCTCTATCTGTGGGGTCCAGAAACGTGATAGAATAAAACTCAACACAAAGAAGACCGCAAGACAGATCAGCGTTATCGACCATCTCTTCTGTCGATTCTGATACTCCTTTTTCCGGTTGATCAGCCACCCAAACAGAAAGCCAAGGACAAGCGGGATGGCAAAGAAGACGGTGAAATCAACAATCCCCTGTTGCAATTCCCCAAGACTTTCAAAGCCCAGGGATTGAAAAAAGATGCTTAACGCACCGTTTCTCGGCTCAAAGAGCCAGGACCATATCTGTGCAATGACAACAAACGAAAGGGTCATCGAGAGATAAAATAGCGTCTTGTAGATCTTATTCCCGGGCAGTTTTGTGTCGAAGAGCATGGCAATCATAAGCCCGACCGGAACCGGAATGGCTACAAAGAGAATGAGCCAGTACAGGTTGTTGATGAGAGAGGTCCAAAAGACTGAGTCATTAAACAGCCTCGTAAAGTTCTCAAATCCCACCCATTCTTTAGCGGGGGACATCCCGTCCCATTGGGTAAAACTTGTAAAGATCGTCTGAACGATAGGTGCCAATACCCAGAGTATGTACATAAACAGCGGTATAGCCAAAAACATCCAGGGTACCCACCATCTTTTTTTTGAAAGCCGCAAGACAGTCACTTCCTTTGTTTAAGTGTTTTCAAGAAACTTTGTACTCAATAAAAGGCGCACAAAAAGTGCGCCTTCAGAGTTTAAATCTGCGTATTGATTAAGAAATTACTCGACTTCAAATATCCTCTTTCTCTCTTTTTCCAGCTGATTCATAATATTTTCCAGCTGTCCGGGATACATCATGAATTGGACAAATCCGTTCATACCCTTGTTGGCCATCTCGGGATTTGTGTCTCTGTCGTAAAAACCCATAACGCCGTCAGAGTCAAGGATCATGTCAAGGCCTTTCTGTGCATGCGCATCAGGTGCGGGAACAGCCTTGTTGGCGGCAAGTCTTCCAAGTTCTTTTGAAACGTATGTCTGAACGTCTTCACTTGCGATGAATTTAAGCCATTTGGCGGCGTCTTCTTCGTTCTTTCCGTTAGCCGGCATCATCCAGCCATCGATCGGTGTTTCTTCGTAAACGGGCATGTCCTCTTTGATGACCGGGAATCTGAAGAAGTCCATATCGTCTTTAACATCCTCAGGTGTGGAGTCTTTGATGAACTGACCCATCAGATACATCGGGGAGTCGCCCGTAACCATTCTGTTGAGCGCTTCCTGCCAGCTCAGGGAACTGTGCTCATAGATGAAGTATTCTTTCTCCACGAGCGTCTTCCAGTAGTCCATCGCCTCTAAGACCTTTTCGTGATTGTAAGGAACGTTCCCGTCAAGCAGGTCGATGTAGAAATCCAGACCGTTCACTCTCATGTTGAAATAGTCAAACCATGCAGCCGCCGTCCAGAGATACTTGGTTCCAATGGTGATCGGTGTTTTACCCGCTTCTTTGAATGTCTCACAAACGTTGAGAAATTCATCCCAGGTTTTCGGAGGGGTGACACCCTGTTCTTCAAACATGGATTTTCTGTAATAAACAGCCCACCAGTACCATGACTCCGGTACAAAATAAACGTCTCCGTCATAGGAACAGGAGCTCTTGAATGCCGTCGGGAAGTACGCTTCAAAATCCTTCTCGGAGAAGACATCGTTTAAGGGTTTGATTAATCCCTTTTTGGCGAAGTATCTCATCCTTTCGCCGGCAAACCATGAGACGATGTCGGGACCTTCCTTGGCACCCAGCCATGTTCTGAGAAGCGTCTTAAAATCCTCATGTGAGAAGATATTCAGCGTCACATCAACTTCGGGATGTTCCTCTTCAAACATCTCGACAACTTCTTTGATCACTCTCTTTGGTTCCGGGTCACCGTAATTGGTATTGAGCACTAATTCTCCTGCGAAAGAAATGGTTACAAACGCAACAAGCACACTTAAAACAATAAGTCTTTTCAAGTTCATAAATACACCTCCGGTAGATTTATAAGTCCGCTGAACTATGCGGTTTCTCTAATGGTTAATTCTGGAACAAACCTCGCCTTTGCCTCTTTTCCCGTGATGATAAATTCGATTGCCTTTTCCAGCATCTCCTTTATCGGGATATGGACAGTCGTTAAACCAAACACTCTGGAATAAAAGACATCATCATATCCGACAAGCGGCAGATCCCGGCCCGGCTTGATTTTCAGTTTTCTGAAAGCCGAAAGGGCCCCCATCGCCATCAGATCGTTATAGCAAAAGACACTGTCGAAATCGAGGGTTTGAAACTTTTCAAAGAAGTAATTCTCGCTGAAATGGGCACTCACCTGAAGATGTTCGGTCTGTATAACATCGGGACTGCCTCCGGACGATTCGTATCCTTCGATAAAGCCACTCTCTCTGAGTATCGTTACGGACTTACTCGGATTCCCCATAATAAGCAGTGGTTTCTTCACACCCAGGTTACCGAGATACTTTCCAACACTCTTGCCACCCTCGTAATCATCTATCCAAACCTCCGGATAGAGCTTCTCGGGAAAGTGCATCCCGAAGGAGAGGAATTTCATCCCCCGCATCCGCAATCTGTCCAGATGGTCTGTTTTGTAGCCCTCCGGGGCAATGATCATGTAATCCACTGAATTAATATCCATGATCTTGATGGCCGTAAACTCACTCTCAAGCTTCTTATTCGTATCGGCTACCAAAACCGAGAGGCCTTTGTCACCGGCCATATCCTCCAGCTCTCCCACAAGCTCGCTGTAAAAGGGGTTTCGAATGTCCGATACAATAACACCAATACGATTTGTCTTGGCCCCCTTCAAGGCCCGTGCATTCGTGTTCGGGATATAACCGTACTCATCCACAATAGATTTGACCCGTTCTCTCGTAAGGGGTTTCACATCCGGTCTGTCATTCAAGACTCTCGAAACTGTCATCTGCGAAACGCCCGCTTTTTTGGCAATATCCTTCAACGTTACTCTTCTCTTCATTAACAAACCTCCGACTGCTCCTCACGGTACTATATTTATCCTTACCGTTATCGTAAACATTCTACGTCAAAAAAAAGCTTTTATCAAACTCAAATTTATATCTTCTGGCGTGATTAGCAGGCGTTATTGATGATCAGGCGGGTTATCCTTTTCTTTTCGCAAGTATATAAGCTTTTTTAGGGTTCTATTATGTCGAACTAAAATACGTATTTTGAGACGATGAAGTCCGACTCCTCGGGATAGACCTGCACGGTCTGATGGTAACCGAAATTTTCGTCCACATAGTTCTCAACAAGCGGCGAGGCGTAAGCGTAAGCCTCTTTCAGCGTGATCTCTCCGTTCTCATTGGCGTCGGCATCAAAGGTATCGTCAAATGTACCCTCGGGATTGCTTAATCCGACATCACCTATCCCGTCAAGCAAAAAGAAAGAGAAGACGCCGTTCTGAAGGCCTGTATTCTCCCAGCTTGACTGGCTTATGTTAGAAGCGGTCATTACAAAATACTCGTTGCCCTCATCCCTTTTTGTATTCTTAAAGGTGTCAATAACTTCTGCGTTGAACTGATTGTTCATCTCTCTGGCCATTCTTGCTGTAATCTCCCTCTTTCCCGAAAGATCCGTGAATCCTCCGGAGTTACAGGCATCTATGATCACCAGTTTCCTGCCGTTTATCGTATCCAGCAGTTCTTTTAAGCGGCTCACCGGCAACGTGGACCCGTCGGAATAATAGAGATAAGACTCTCCGCCCGAATAACCGCCATGTCCCGCATAGAAGAAGGTGAAAACGGATTCATCCCCGGTCTTTTCCTTTGTGGTGATATAATCTTGAACGGTCTCTTTTGTCACCTCACCCAGCAGTGAATCGATATTGTAGTCAAAGACAGTAGCCTCGAGGGCAACCTTCATGTCCTCTGCGTCGTCGTCGGTCAGTTTGAGATCGGAGGCCCTTGAGTAATCCGTAACTCCCGTCAAAAGGGCAGCATATTCCCCACCCGAGTTGAATGACCACACATCACTCTTATAAGCCGACCGGTCCTCTTTAAACCCTTCAACTTGCCAGTAATAGGTTCTGCCGAGCCGTAGGTCTTTCAACTCGTACTGGTTCTGAGTGGTCGTGGCAACGCTCGTTAATGTGGCTGCACTTTCTCCAACCCGAACGGCAAAATACTCGAATCCTTCAAAATGGTCCCAGCGAAGGATCACAGTATCGGAATAAACGGTCCCCCCGTTCAACGGGGTCGGAAAATCGATCCGCTTTGACGGGGAGACACAAGAAACCATGAATAACAGACTCAACAAAAACACCACAACGATCTGAATCTCTTTCTTAAGAATTGATTTCAATGATAGTCACCTGCTGAATAAAGATTATGATAATGAGAGAGCTTATTAATCCCCGGGAACCTGGAATTCTTTCACACCGCTTGCTGAACCGTTTGCGCCCTTGACCTGCCAGTGATACAATCCACCGGGGGTAACATCTGTGGTTAAACCGTTTGTCTCGAGATTTGTGGCAATCGTTGTCAGTGTCGCGTTTTTCAAGGAAAACAATACTTCAAAAGGCTTTGCACTGCTCTTAAAGTCCCACCACAGCTTAACTTTTTGGTTGTTATCCAAAAACCTCTCGGAAAGATGACTGATATCAGGGCCGGAGGTCCTGCAGGATGTAAAGGTTATGGCGAGGAACATGATCGAAATGATAATCGAAAAAACAAATAGCTTCTTTTTCATTGAGATTCACCTCACTAAAAATTTTAATCCTAACTGATTGACCTGTTAATTATATCATAATCAATCTCTTTCAACGATATCAAACGCCAAAATGATATAATGGAGAACAACGTTGAGATTGAGGGTGAAAAATATGCAGGATGTTAAGATCTCATTCCCGAGAGATGAGGAAGAATTATTTGAGGAACTGAACGAAAAAACCGCTGTATTAAACGGCGGGACAGATGTAATGGTGAAATGCAGAACCGGGAGTTTCCCGGCAGAAAGACTCGTGAGTCTTGAAAAGATGGAAGGGCTCAGCGGCATAAGCGATGAGGGCGATTCGGTTCGGATCCTGTGCCGAACAACTCATCACGACCTGATGGAGAGCCGGCTTATTTGCGATTCTTTCCCGCTTCTTGTCAAGACCGTTTACGAGATTGGCTCTACACAGATCCGGAACAGGGGAACACTCGCCGGCAATATTGTAAACGCGTCGCCCGCTGCCGACGGATTGCTTGCCCTTTATATACTCAACGCCTTCGTCGTCTTAAAATCCGGGACGGGCGAGAAGACCGTCAGGATTGAAGATTTCATCAAGGGACCCGGAAAAACCGTTCTCGAAAAAGGGGAATATCTTCATTCAATTATCATCCCGAAGGTATCCGAACAATACCATCCCTATTTCAAAAAGGTGGGGCAGCGGAAGGCGATGGCAATCGCCATTGCCAGTATCGGGGCGGTTTATAAACTCAAGAAGAACCGGATAATGGATATAAGGCTCGCCTTCGGCTCTCTGGGCCCCAGGATCATCAGGCCCCACCGGCTGGAGTCCGATCTCAGAGGAAAGGTGTTCAACCCCGAGACTTTTCTGGCATTTTCTGAAAAGATCGCGGATATCGTCACGCCTATCAGCGATGTAAGGGCCTCGAAGCAGTATCGTGAAAAGGTGGCCCGCAACCTCTTTATCGGTCTCGGCTATTCCAATTCAGGCACTTAATATTTCTTTATATTTTAATATAAAGAATAAACATCTCTGGATTATTATCCTCCTGTAAGCGAAAAACATCAAACTCACCTACAGGAGGTTTTTTTAATGAAAAAGGTATTACTGGTCGGCATGATTCTCGCAATCGCACTCATGAGTTTCTCAGCAACGATGGCAATCAAGGGTTCAAACACGGTCTTTCCCGTGGCACAGCTCTGGATTGAAGAACTGGAGGAAAAATACCCCGATCTTCAGATCACACTCGAGGGAGCCGGTTCCTCAACAGGTATAGCAGCGCTTTTTAACGGAACCGCTGATATCGCCAACACCAGCAGATGGATGAAAGAGTCCGAAATTTCCAAGATGCACGAAGATGGCAGCTATTTCATCCCATTTGTCGTGGCTTATGACGGCATCGCATTGATCGTCAACAAGGAACTGGGAATCGATAATATCACCACCAAGCAGCTCAAGAATATCTACACGGGAAAGGCCAAGAGATGGTCACAGGTTGATCCCAATCTCCCAAATAAACCCATCATATTCTATACCCGAAACACAGCCTCGGGAACATACGAGACCTTCAGCAAGAAGATCCTCGGGGATGACAGAATGGATCCCAGAGCGCGGATGGTTGAATCAACCCAGCTCGAGATGGAAAGCGTTTCCAAGAACCCTTACGCCATCGCCTATGTCGGATACGGTTATGTTAATGACAAGGTTAAAGTCCTCGACCTCAACGGGGTCACGCCGACACTTGATTCCATCCTCACCAGCGAATACTTCCTTTCAAGGCCTCTGTTCATGTGGGTGGATGCCACAGACGGTTTCCCGAATACCGGAGACGTCAAGAAATACATCACATTCGGTCTCTCCGAAAAGGGCCAGGAGCTCGTTGAAGAGGCAGGATACGTTGCGGCTTACGGCCAATAAGTGTCACTTGATTTTACTAAAGCACCAAAATCTGGATTCACTTTAAGAAAACCGGGATGGTGATGGGTTTGACATCAAGAGATCTGAAGAACCAAACCAACACCGTTCTGATCAACATCATAGCTTTTTCCGGTATTGTCATACTCGTGCTTCTCACCAGTTTTATTGTAAAGGAATCGCTCCCTGCCCTGACAAATGTCGGGGCGGAGCTTTTTACAAGTCAGTACTGGTATCCGACGGATACCAATAATCCTGAATTCGGAATGCTTGCCCTGTTGGTCGGTTCGTTGTACATAACGGGATTAACCTCCCTTTTTGTTATACCGTTGGGCTATATCGTGGCGTTTTTTCTGTATGAATATGCGGGGGAAAAAGAGATAAAATTCATAAAATCCGGGATCGATCTCCTTTCCGGTGTCCCGTCTGTTGTCATTGGCGCCTTTATGCTTGTGTATGTCTCCCCTCTCTTTTTAGAGGTGGGAATTTATTCGCCGGAAAACATCCTGCTGGCTGCTCTCGGGTTGACGATTCTGTCGCTACCCTATACCGCATCTCTCATGCAGGAAGCGCTGAGTTCTGTCGACCGTTCTTTGAAAGAGGGGGCCCTTGCGCTCGGTTCAACCAAGTTCACAGCCGGGTTTAAGGTTGTCACGAGAGCGGCGCTTTCGGGGATCTTAAACGCGGTCATTCTGACGGTGAACCGGGTCATCGGGGAGACGATGGTCGTTTTGATGGCAGCCGGAGGAGCCGCTATCATACCACAGAGTCTGACGGACCCGGCCAGACCGTTGACCGCGGTAATCGCCAGTGAGATGGGCGAAGTTGCGGCCGGCAGTATGCATTATTCCTCCCTCTTTGTTGCCGGGCTGATCCTGCTTGTTATTTCCTTTGGGATGACATTGATTGCAAGAGTCATTATTCAACGATACAAACACGGTTGATTGTGAGTGATTGATATGAATAGAGATACGATTATTTCAATAGTATTCAGAACCATCAGTTATCTGGCCTTTGCCATCGTCATCACGATATTTGTTTTAACCATCGCAGACGGTCTTCAGTATTTCAGCTGGGAATTCTTTTTCCAATCTCCCAAGAAAGGGATGTCTGCCGGCGGTATTTTCCCGGCCATTATCGGGAGTTTCGTAATGCTCGGTCTGTGTCTTGCCATCGCTATTCCGATCGGACTGATGACCGGTATATACCTCTCGGAATACGGCGGCAATTCAAAATTGGCGCAAGTCCTTCTTTCGGCCATAACTGCACTTGCAGGAGTTCCGTCAGTTGTTTACGGACTCTTCGGGCTCGCTTTGTTTTCAATTGCATTCGGCTTTAAGACGTCGATCCTTTCGGGGAGTCTGACACTGGCCATTATGACACTGCCGGTTATATCCTCCTCGGTTCAGGAGGCACTCAGCTCAATCCCGAGAGTCATCAGGGAATCAGCCTATGCACTGGGAGCCAAAAAGACCGAGGTGATCTACAAAGTCCTGGTCCCTTATGCCAAACTCAGAATCCTCACAGCCGTCCTCATCGGCGGCGGAAGAGTCATCGGAGAAACAGCGCCCATCCTGTTAACGGGAGCAATATTCTATGCCACACAGATGCCGTCAACGCTTTTGGAACCGACAATGACCATGCCGACCCATATTTACTATATCACCATGGCATACGGCAATGACGCCCAATGGATGGCTAAAGGAACCATTTCACTCTTAATGATATTCGTTCTGCTCATCTACTCGATCGCCTTCGGGTTGAGAAACAGAATGAACAGGCAAAAATAATCATGAATGATATAAAAAACGAACGGAGGTTTTTTTAATGGCACATTCCCGTGAAGAAGCGGTAATCAAAGTCAAAAATTTCTCAGGATATTACGGTGAAACAACCGGGGTCAGGGATATTAACGCTGAATTCTTGAGAAATAAGATCACGGCGATTATCGGCCCATCCGGTTGTGGAAAATCCACACTGCTGAGAAGCATCAACCGGATGAACGATGAGATTCCAATATACAGAACAGACGGTGAGATCCTCTTTGAGGGAAAAAATGTTTACTCAAGGGAGATCAACATCACACACTACAGAAAGAAGGTGGGAATGGTCTTTCAGAGACCGACACCTTTTCCGATGTCACTATATGAGAACGTCGCCTTCGGCCCTAAACTACACGGTGTTAAAAACCATCAGCAACTCGATGAGATTGTTGAAAAATCCCTCTTTCAGGCCTCCCTCCTTGATGAGGTTAAGGATGATCTGAAAAAGTCCGCATGGGAACTGTCCGGAGGCCAGCAGCAGCGACTGTGCATCGCACGGGCTTTGGCTGTGGAACCCGAAGTTATCCTCCTTGACGAACCAACATCGGCTCTGGATCCAATTGCCACGAAGAATATCGAAACCCTGGTTGAGGAATTGGCACAGAAATATACTATAATAATCGTAACGCATAACCTCGCACAGGCGGTTAGGATTTCTGATTATATGCTTTTCATGTTCCAGGGTGATCTCATTGAATATGGCTTGACCTCTGAAATCGTCAAGCAGCCAAAGGATCCTAAGACAGAAGAATATTTAACCGGAAAGATTAGTTAGGGAGGTATTAAAACATGTTTAGAGGAGTCCATTTTGAAAACCAGGAGATGCTGCTGAAGGCGGAGATTTCAAAGATGCTCTCACTGGTGATGCAGCTTTACAAGATGTCGGTCAAGTCCATCGAGGATAACGATGCGCGTCTTGCGAGCCGGGTGCTTGAGCTCGACGACCCCATTGATGACCTGAACCGCCAGGTCGAGGAGTCAATATACGAACTGATTGCCCGATATGATCTCATCGGTAAGCAACTGAGATATGTCATTTCAATGCTCAAATTTGCCAACAATCTCGAGAGAATCGGCGATCTTGCCAGTAATATCGCGAAAAAGACAAAGAAGATCAAGAAGATGAACGAGAAATATACCCCGCCGAAAGAGTTAAAAGAGATGATCGGGATCTCGATGGAAATGATTCAGGACACCTTCAACGCCTTTGGCGAAAGAGATACAAAGATGGCCAGGGAGATTTATCTCAGAGACGACAAAGTTGATGATTATGAAAAAAAGATTCTTACTTTAGTCCTTGAGATGGCGAAAAAAAAGGAAATCAGTCTGGAGATGGGCCAGTTGTACACCCTCATGGCAAGAGATATTGAAAGAATTGCCGATCATGCCAAGAACCTGTGTGACGAAACCTATTATATTGAAACGGGAAAAGAGCTTTCTTTTGTATTAAAGGAGAGCAAAGAAAAATAAAACCGGGAGTGTGAGAGTTATGTCAACGGTATTAATCGTGGAAGATGATGCGGATATCAGGGATATTCTGAAGACCTATCTGCTTGTGGAGCATTTCGACATCGTTGAAGCCGATTCGCTTCAAAGTATGCATGCTGAACTCGAAAGGGTCAACCCGGATATTATGCTGCTCGACATTATGCTTCCCGATGGCGATTCCTCCGACGAGATTCCGTATATCAGGACCACAAACCCTTCAACGGGAATCATCGTTATCTCAGCCCGTGGAACGGACCGGGACCGAATCTTCGGACTCGATTCCGGAGCTGATGATTACATCTCCAAACCATTTAACCCCAGGGAGGTAGTCTCGAGAGTGAGATCTCTTTTAAAACGAATCAGCAGGGATGACCAGATATTAAAATTCGGAATACTTGAAATACAGCCGGAGAATTACGCCGTGCTGAAAAAAGAAGAACCGGTCGAGTTAACGGTTAAAGAGTTCGAGATCCTCTATCTGATGGCCTCCAACCCCAGGAAGGTGTACACAAGGGGTGAGATCATCGACAGGATCTGGTATGACGATGATTACATTAACGACCGGGTTGTCGATGTTCACATCAGTTCCATCCGATCGAAGCTCGGAAAAGACTGGATTAAGACTGTCCGTAACGCCGGGTATAAGTTCAACCGCTCAGCCGGTGACGACGAGGAAAGAGACACCTCAAAAGGATGAAGAACCGATTTGAACTCAACGCTTTAGATCCTTTGAAAGAGGCGGTACTGAGAATAGACGGCATCACCATAACGGATATGAACAAGAGTGCCGCCGATCTTGGATTCAAGACCGCTAGTGAAATCTTTCCCTTCATCAGTTTCGACCGGATCGATGAGTTGACAAAGGCCATCATCGCCGGGGAGTATTTTGAATGTGAGAGTAATCTGTATTTTTTGACCAAGGATGCTCAGTACAGTAAGATTATCTACGACTCAAGAGACAAGCTGCTTTTCATCCTTGATCTGTCCGAAAAGGAACTTTTGAAAAAGGTGAAGGCGGATGTTGTTACGGCCATTTCCCATGAATTGAGAACCCCGCTTTCCGTCGCCATGGGAAACGTTCAGATGTTGAAAGATTTTTCATCCGATTCAAAGAATGAAAAGATCGTGAATAAGATACAGGACTCACTTGAGAAACTCGAAAAGATCATCTCACAGTTGTCCCTGTTGACACAAGCCGAATTTGGCAATTACACCAGAAAATATGAGGTTTTTGATACCCAGGCACTGTACAACGATGTTATTAGCGACCTTTCAAAGAAGATCGAGGAAAAGAACGTCACGATTAATCTGTTCACACAAAAGACCGAGTTGTATGCCGACCGGTTTATCATCTACACCATCTTGAGAAACCTGATCTCAAACGCTGTCAAGTATTCCAACAAGAATGCTGAGATTAACGTGAAATTGTCACCGGAGATCATCGAGGTTGAGGATTTTGGCATCGGGATCCGGGAGGAGGAAAAGCAACGGGTATTTGAGAGATTCTTCCGCGGCACGGATGCGTTAAAACTGGCACAGGGTTCGGGCCTGGGACTCCCGATCGTAAAATATCTGTGTGAACTATGTGATTACAAGCTGGGTTTTACAACAAGATGGATGATCGGAAGCAAGTTCACCGTGAAGCTGAAATAAAAAAAGGCACGCCGTGGCATGCCTTTTGCAATACAGACCGTCGTCCTGTTCAGACCCGATCGACGACCTTGTCTATCTTGATAAGTTCCTCAGTTGTGAGGACCTTGTCTATGTCAATGATCATAAGCATTCTGTCTTCCATCTTTGCGATAGCGCTGATAAATGAACTGCCGCTTTGCCCGGCGTTCGGCGGCTCTTCAAGCTGATCCTGATTCAGGGTTAACACCTCTTTTACAGCATCCACGAGAATCCCTATCTTCTTATCGCCCATATACACAACAACAATCCGATCGTCCTCGTGAGATTCTTTGGGGGGAAGTGTGAATTTTATCCTTGTGTCGATTATCGGAATAACCTCACCTCTCAGATTGGCAACCCCCAACATAAAAGAAGGCAGTCCGGGTAATTTCATCGTTTTCATCATCTCTGCCACACTGTCTATCTTCATGATGTCAACGGCATATTCTTCTTCTCCGACCTGGAAACTAACAACTTTAATCTCAGCCATAACGACCCTCCTATGCTAATCCTTCACAAGCTTTTAAGACTTCTTCAATATCAAGGTATAGTATCAGTCTCTTGCCTTTCTGGACAATACCCTTGACCTTATTGTCGAACTGCTCTGTCCTTGCCCCTTTATCGATCTCGCTCTCAGTAGTCCTGACAACTTCCTTAACCTCATTCACAAAGAAACCAACTTCTGCTCCCTCGGTCTTTAATATGAGAACGTTTTCAAATTCTTCTTCACCGTTGTATTCAATGGTCATCAACTTCGTCAGATCCACGACGGGAACAATCCTCCCGCGAAGATTCATGACACCCTCTATGAACATCTTGGAATTGGGAACCGGTGTTATCTCCGTCCTCTCGTTGACAAGTTCAACATAGTCCACACCAATGCCAAATTCCTGTTTGCCTATAACAAAGCTGAGGATCTCGATAACCTTCTCCTGGTTTTGAACCTCCTGCGTTTTATTGTTAGGCATAATAAAACCTCCCTTTTATCTGCTCCACGTTTACGATTATACACTATTTATCATTCAATAAAAAATCGCTGTTGAATAGTCCTACACGGAATTCAGAAAATTCATGGTATCCAGGATCAGGGCAATGCTGCCGTCTCCCAGAATAGCGCCTCCCGTAAAGTCATCGATATCTTTGAGAAGCGGTCCGAGAGATTTAATCACAATGTCCTCCTGCCCGATCAGGCTGTCGACAATCAGGGCTGCCTTCTTATTACCCTCGCGTACGACAACAATATGCAGTTCATCATCGGGGTTTTTCTCGGCAAAGAACTTCTCGGTCAGATCGATAACCGGAATGATCTCTCCGCGTATGACAATGACCTCTTCTGACTGAACAACCTGGATCTCATTCCTGTCAATATTCAGCGTGCTTTCCACATTCACAATCGGCACGGCAAAGATATTCTTTTTCAACTGCACCAGAAGGGCCTGAATAATGGCAAGGGTCAGCGGGAGTTGTAAAACAAATCTCGAGCCGTTTTTCGTTCGCTCATAAAAGATCTGCCCGTGTACATCCTCAAGCGTTTCTTTCACTTTGAAAAGGGGACTCGATTCATCGTATTCCGCATCAAAAATGAGTTTATTAATCTCCTCGTCGTTGAATCTTGATTCATCCGGGATCAAACCGGCCCTGATGGCCTTATTGGCGATATCACTTCTGCTCATCGGTTTCCCGTCATTGAACATTTCTATTCTCACATGGCTGCCTTCGTTGGAGGCCTTCAGCATCAACAGACCGTTTTCCCCCTTCCCCTTTTTCTTTCTTTCCTCAGGGGTCTCCATCATATTCACAGAGTATTCGAGGAGACTCATAATTGGTTCCGAAAGCTGTTCAATAACGGTTCTGTCCAATTCCGTGTCCTGTCCAGCCAGCTTGAAATCCACATTTTTCCCCGAGTTCCTGGCAATATCGCGAACCTTTCTGGGGAATTTATCGGAGATTGTTGAGAGGGGCAACATGCGGATCTTCATCACGATATTCTGTAAGTCTGTGGTGATTCTCGTCAACTGCGACAGATCTTCGTTCAAATCTTTTTTGCTCTGTTCTTTCAATCCGTCGACAAGCTGGCTTCTGGCTATGACAAGCTCCGCCATATGATCCATGAGCTGATTGACCTTGTCAATGTCAACCCTTATCGAAAGTTCCTTTTTATTCGCGTTCTTTTCCTGTGCCATTATGCCATCTCCTCCTTCTTTTTTCTGAAGGCTGTTTGCCTTATTATATCATCGATAGGTCATCGGGAGAAAAAGAGGCATTAATAAACGGTTAAATTATACTTTCAGTTCACTTATGTTTTTGTTTCCAAAGCCCCGGGCCTCCTTTAGAAGAAATCAAGGGGGCAGGAGCAGGAAATCAGGGGGACAGGTCCCTTGATTATGAATTCGTAATCAAGGGACCTGTCCC
>CAZVWW010000030.1:0-21459 GCA_964631265.1 uncultured Thermotogaceae bacterium | reverse complement strand
ACTTGTCGTGGTCCGGTCAGTAAGATGACGGGGAAATCATTTAACGCTTCTTTCAGAGCAGTTTCAATGGTTCGTTCTATATACAAGGTTTCATCTCCGACTATATTAAGATGCTTTGTTATTATAGTCGGTTTCTTATCATTTGTCAATGGAGGCATTGTTTTATTTGGAAAAATGTAATAAGCATTAGTTATAAATAAATTTACAATAATGAAACTTCATGGTTGTTATATCGTTTGGATTTTTGTGGCATTATACGATATAATATTTTTTAACAGGTGGATGACTATACAAAAAATAAAAGCGAAAGCGATAGTATATGTCTAACTTATGAATTGAGGGTATAAGCGTTAATCCGTGAGCGTTACAGGCGTTTCGGGTGTTTATAGTCCTCTTAACAAACAGAAGCAAAGACAGTCTTGGAGGTGGCCGGATGGAAGCGGAAGCTGGAATTTATTTAACACTGCGGCTTGGTAAAGAGATTTACGGAATCCCTGTCCTTAAAGTGCAGGAGATTATTGGAAAGACCGTTATCAACGAGATTCCGAGGATGCCCCGGTTTATCAAAGGGGTCATCAATCTCCGGGGGAAGATCATCCCGTTGATGGATCTGAGGTTGAAGTTCAACCTGGAGGAAAAGGAATACACGGACAGAACGGTATTCGTTGTTTTGGAGGTTAATATCGGTGGCAAGAAACGGCAGATGGGGATCGTTGTCGATTCGGTTTCGGAGGTCATCAAACTTGAAGATAATATGATTGAACCGCCTCCGAGATACGGACTGGACGTTGACAGCGATTTCATTGTGGGGATGGGGAAGCAGAACGAAAAGGTCATCATGCTTCTCGACATCGAGAAGGTCCTGACGGAAAAAGAGATGGATTTCATAGCAGAAGAGACGAAGGAGTGATCTGAATGTTTGGAATAAAGATAAAATTATCAACAAAGATATGGCTGGGCTTCATCCTGCTTATTGCGATTATCGGCGTGGTGGGATTTATGTCCTGGAACGGTATAACGAATTCACAGCAGAAAGTCGACACGGCAGCCGATGCGAAGGATATCGTTCAACTTGCTTTAAGGGCCAAAATAAACCGATTGGATTATCAAAACAGCAAAGACACGAACGCCAAGAAAGCGGTTGACAGAACATTGCAGGATACCTATAATCTGCTGGACGAGACCAAGGAAAAGCTCAACGACACCGTTGACCGGAACCGGATCGATCAGGTGAAAAGGCTCTTCCAGGATTATGAATCCAAGTTCAACGATTATGCGGAGAATTACAACAACGCCATTGCTCCAACCCGGCAGACAATGGAGGACGAGGCCGATGAATTTGTGCAGCTGGCTGAGCAGATGGCCACTAAACAGGAGAAGGATTTGTTAAATGCCATTGAAAATCAGGCCAATGCCGCTGCGATTGAAAAAGAATACCAGAAGGTGCAGGATGCCAATGCATTGAAGGAACTCGCGCTTATCGCCAGAAGGATCGAAAAGGACTTCCAGCTCACTCATGAGGACGTCTACATCAGAGAGATGGCGGATCATATGGAGGATATCTTCAATAAGGTTTCCGAGGCGAAAGCCAGTCTTCAGCTCCAATCCGACCGGGACCTGTATTCCAACGTGGAGAACAACGGCCGGGAATACCAGCAGGCCTTTGAGAGAAATACTGAGGCCTACCAGAAAGGGGTTGACCTCTTTGATGAGCTGGATGCTGTCGGGGAAGACGTTCTGAACACCATCGAGCAGTTAAGTGCCGATCAGATGTCAGAGATGGAGGCTACCCAGAACAGCACGATAATACTGGTTCTTGTGTTGTCGGTAATCGGCGTACTCGTCGGTGTTTTGGTCTCGGTACTGATCGTCAGAAGCACCGTTGGTCCGCTCACCCGGATCAACAACAATCTGAAGGACGGGGCCGATCAGGTCGCATCCGCCTCGGAACAGCTCTCAGGGGCCAGCCAGCAGTTGGCCGAAGGAAGCTCGGAACAAGCCTCGTCACTTGAAGAGACATCGGCAACGCTGGATGAATCCAATTCAATGCTCCAGCAGACTTCCGACAACACCTCAAAGGCTTCCGAGATCTCAGAGCAGGCCTCGAAGGCTTCGAGTAAGGGCAGTAACGAGATGAAGGAAATGATGAATTCGATGACACAGATTAAGGATTCGAGCGGGGAGCTCTCCAAGATCATCAAGGTCATCGACGACATCGCCTTCCAGACGAACATCCTCTCTTTGAATGCAGCTGTTGAGGCTGCAAGAGCCGGAGAGGCCGGGGCAGGCTTTGCAGTGGTCGCTGAAGAGGTCCGGAATCTGGCTCAGAGGAGTGCCAAGGCGGCTCAGGATACAACAGAGATCATTGAGAAGAATGTGCAGCTCTCCGAATCAGGGGTCAAGGTGGCCCAGAGAGTTCAAGAGGCTCTGGCTGAGATCAATACGCAATCCGATGAATTAAGCCGGCTGATCGATGAGATCAATTCCGCCAGTAAAGAGCAGACACAGGGGATTGGCCAGATTAACCAGGCTGTCAGCCAGATGGAGCAGGTCACCCAGCAGAATGCGGCCAATGCCGAGGAGACGGCCAGCTCGTCTGAGGAAATGAGTGCCCAGGCGGAGAGCCTCAACGAGATTGTCTCAAGGTTGAATGAGATGATAACCGGGATTCCGGCAAATGAAACAACAGACTCCTATCACGGCGGTGGTAGCTCTGGAGGCACTTCGCACAAAGCGACACAGAGAAAAGGGCTCAGCTCGGGGAATTCTTCACAGCGCAAAAGGTCTTCGGGGAATAAGATGGCCAGAACTGACAAACAGACCCACGTTGCCTCGCCGGAGGATGTTATTCCGCTTGAGGATGACGGGGCTGATTTTTAATCGTTTCATTCTGATACAAGTTTAACGATAGTTAAAAAACCCCCGTCAACGAGGAATTGACGGGGGTTTTCTGTTACCGGAAGAGAGTCAGGGGGAATTACAACGATGAGAGATAGTTGCTGATTTCATCACTTGCCGCATAATGAGCCGGGATATGTTCAGCGTTGTCTTTGATTTTGACATCGGCTCCGTTCTGATACAGAAATTCAATCAACTCAATACCGTCCCATTTGTCCCCGGCGGCATAATGAACGAGCGTTTTTCCTTCCGCGTCTCTGTGATTGACATCAGCCCCGTTTTCCAGGAGGGCTTGCATCATGTCGGTGTTTCCTCTATCGAAAGCAACGAAGAGCGGTGTTTTGCCTTCAAGATCCTCAACATCTATATTGGCTCCTTTTGAGATGAGAAAAGCGATAAGCTCACCATCAACAGTCTGGCTGATAGCGGCTGTGTGCATGGGTGTATTTTCGTTGGAAGCTCTCAGATTCACATCAGCCCCTTTCCCGACGAGAAATTTGACGATCTCCAATTCTCCCGAAGAGGTTGCGATGTGGATCGGTGCCATCTTATATTCGTTGTTGTTTGAATTGACATCGATTCCTTTTGAAAGCAGATAGTTGATCCATTCTAGATTACCTTTCTGGGTGAAGAGATGGATATGAAGCGGTTCGTAACCCTGATGATCCTTAGCCTGCAAATCGGCACCGGCTTGGATCAGAATCACCACATTCCTGTCATAACCCTTTTCTGCGCTTCTATGGAGAGGTGTCTCACCGTTCTCGTTTTTGACGTTCACATCAAGCCCCTTGTCGATGAAGAAGTTCAACACCTTCTGTGAGTTCATCGAAGCAGCCTTGTGCAAGAGCGAATTTCCGGAAGCATCCTTGTAATGATAATCCGCCCCTCTTTCGATAAGAAATGGCATAATATCGAGGCGTCTTTTTTGTGCGGCGATGCTCAACGGGGTATAATGAGAATAGACCTGATTCACATCTGCTCCGCTGTCAACAAGTGCCTTGATGATTTCTTCGGGGAACTCCTTGGAGATGGCGATATAAAGAGGTGTCCGCCCCCCGAGGATGGTGTTGTTGGGGTCTGCCCCCAGTTCCAGGAGATACAGGATTGTCTCGTTGTTCTTGTTGAAGAGCGCATTGGTTAGGGCGGTTCGATTATCATACTCATTCTGATCAACAAAAGCCCCGTTTTCAACCAGGTATTTGACAATGGCCATCTGTTCCTCCGAATAGGGCAACTTGCAAGCTGTTATCAAAGGAGTGTCTCCTTTGTAGAATTTTGTTTCATCCGGGTAACTATTGATCTCAGCTCCATTTTCAACCAGCATCTTAACAAGTTCAAGGTCTTTCATCCTGACAGCGTAATGTAACGCAGAGAATCCCTCTTTGTTTTGTATGTTGAGGTCCGCCCCCTGGTTGATTAGATACTCAGCGATACCCCTGTAACCTGCCGGATCATAGACGCCTTTCTCAAGAGCAAATACCAGAGGAGAGCCGTAATCGGGATCGGCTTCGTTGATATCGTCCCCCCTCTGGACAGCAGCCTTGACCCCCTCAAGATCCTTTCGCATTGTCTCGAGCAGAACACTGCCCATAATCGTTGCAATAAAAAAAAGCACCAAAGATACAATCATAATGATTCGTTTCATGCTAATCCCTCCCTGTTTTTTTCATCATAATGTGTTTTATTACGTTCTTTATCAGCGATGAAAAAAAGAATATTGTATTATACCCCCTTTTTGGCTACAAGAATAAAAACAGAAATCGTCGGGAGTATTAAATGTAAGGAACAGTTTTACTATCATTGTTTCACGGTTGCTTTCGGCAAGATCCTGTTGATTCTGTTATAATCGATGAAAAGAAACGGGGAGTGATCAGAATAGACAATAAAAAGGGGTTCACGAGAAAAGAAGAGCTTTGGAACAGTATCTCACACGGGGCCGGTGCGGCTTTTGCAGTGGCGGCTCTGGTGCTTATCTCTGTTTACGCCGGCGGAACGGGGGACCAGTGGAAGATAGTCGGAGGGGTTATCTTCGGGGTCAGCCTGGTTGTCCTGTTTTTGGCCTCGACGCTTTATCACGGTTTTAAAGAGGGGAAGGCCAAAGACGTGTTTGAGATTATCGACCATTCGGCGATATTCATTCTCATCGCCGGCACGTACACCCCGTTCACCCTGGTTAATCTCCGGGGGCCGGTGGGATGGACTATCTTTGGTATTATCTGGACGCTGACACTGGCCGGTATTGTCTATAAGATATTCTTCGTCCGGAAATTCGTGATCTTCTCGACACTGCTCTACATTTTTATGGGGTGGTTGATTGTCTTTGCCATCGGACCTCTCTCACAGACGCTTTCATCCGGCGGGCTTTTCTGGCTGGTGATGGGCGGGGTACTCTACACGCTCGGCACCCCGTTTTATATCATTAGAAGGATTCCTTATAACCATGCCATATGGCATTTCTTCGTCCTCGGCGGGAGTGTGTGCCACTTTATCACGGTCTTTTTTTACGTGATTCTGGCGTGAAACGGCTTTTCAGATTGATGGCATCCTCCGGGCAGATCTCGTGGCAGACATAGCATCTGATGCATTTTTTGTAGTCGATGCTGTAGTCATCGATCGTGATGGCACCTGCCGGGCAGGCCCTTTCACAACGTTTGCAGGCGATGCATTTTTCGGTGTTAATCGCTGGAATTTTCTTGAAGAAGTTGAAACTCCTGTTAATGATGTCGAGCCCTGAGAAGACTTTGGCCGTTTGCGGCAGGGTCATTGTGCCCTTCCAGGAGCCTTCGATCTCATATTCGGGGATGAGATGCTTTCTCCGGGCCTGCATAAGGATCTGATATCGCCTCCGGGGGATGGAAAGACTCTTCAGAATCGCATCATCAACGGCGAAGGGGTTTTCCCCTGTGAAGATGACACCGAGTCTCTTGGGCGTGCCGTTTGAAGGGCCGTTTCCCTCATGCCCGACAATACCATCCACAATGTTCAAGGTTGGATTGACCACATCACAGATCTCCACCAGGAGTTGTGCAAACCTCGAGTTTTTCAAGGCCTTAAAATGCCACTTGCCCTTCTCTTTACCCGGGACACAGCCGTAGTTGTTCTTGACGGCAAGGGTCAGGAAGGTCAGAGAATGGGTCTTCAGTTTGGCAAGATTGACGATTTTGTCCGCATTCAGGACCTCGGCGGCAATGTTGAAATCATACTCCCCATTATGTTCAACGGCCACAGGCGTTTCGAACTCCACAAATTCCACATCATGTTTCTCACAGATGTCAATCAAACCCGTCTTGGCGGCAACGTTGTAGCCTTTCCCGTCTGCCGGGCTGTCTCCGACGTATGGATTGGTACCCAGTTCCTTTAGAAACCCGAGAACGACGTCGAGCGTTGCCGGATGGGTTGTGACTGCTCTCTCGATATCTCTGGTGGTTAACAGATTCGGTTTTACGAGGACCTTGTCCCCTTCATTAAAGAGATGGCTGTATCCCTTTAATACCGGTATGAGCGTTTCTGCGACATTATCATAGTCCGTGCATTCAACGATCCTGACTTTTTCCAAGATGATCAAACCCCTTTTGTTCGACTTTATGGTATATTATGAATTATACACCATGTTTTCACCGGGGGGGGTTGTGATGTTTTTTACTTTTGTTCTGCTGAGCCTGACGACAGGAGCTCTTTTTGCTCTGTCTCTTTTCTCAGCGGTCTTTGAGGGGCCGATATTGATATTCTTTCCAATCCTTGTTGTGTTTGTTGCCCTGTTGACAAAGGTTGTCACACTTGTTCTGCCGGAATACAAAAGACACTGCAAAGACAGAGTAAGACCCGATGCGCTTGTTTTGTTAACCGTTGTGGCCGGAGCTGTCCTGTCGTATATCCTGAATGTGCATCTTGAGCTTGGGGCAATTGTCGCCTCGGCGCTTGTGGGAATCGTGGGAGCCGTGATGGTGCCCGGATATGCCGTTCCCATTTATTGCGGTTCTTTTGTTGGCATGGTCTCGCCGCTCGTCCTGCACGATTTTCTTCATGTCCTCATTGCCGGAATTATCGCCGGGACGATCTTCATGTTCTCCAAAGGTATCTACAATGGGTACGGGGGAAAGCTCGGTGCCTGTGCGTTTATCTCCTGGATTATCGTCAATCTTTTTTCAAGTGTGGAGCTTCTCACGCCTCAATCCCCGGATCTTGCTCTTATGCTGGAGATTACGATATACAGTGCTGTGGCTGCCTATCTAACGTATCTTTTTTCAACAAGGTTGAAGCACGATGTCGTGACGTCATCAAGTCTTGTCAGTCTACTGGCCGGGCTTGTCCTGCCGGCGATTCATCCGGAAACGGGCGGGATGCTCTCTGCAGTGGCTATGAGCGCTTCATTTGCGGGGATGTCGAGTAAGAAGGTGGTTAAAACGGATTACGATATGCTGATCATATCGGTAATGGTCGGGCTGATGTTTGTCTACAGTTACACTCATTTTGGAGGGGCCGGGGGCAAGCTCGGAACGATTGCCTTTGGAAGTGTTATTGCCTACCGGGGTTTTTTTGCGTTTTACAGACGGTTTCTGTTAAAAAGGAGAAGGACATGAGCCGGGGGACTCATGACGGGATAGCGGCTTTTGCTGGCTCGCTTCAGGAAGCGTTGGGACCGGCAGCCAGAAAAACGAGGGGCGGGAACGGATTTTCATTCTGTTTTGTCTGTCGAGCCAATGCCGGTATAATGGTATTATGATGAATAAGATTGTGATTACCGCAGATGTTATTGATTCTCAAAAACAGACGGCGTTTTCAAAGATGATTCGGGAAAGGCTTAAAGACATGGATATTCCCGGTCTTGAGTTTCCGTTTGCCCTGTCAAGAGGAGACGAGATACAGGGAATTCTCCCGGAAGCGGGAGATGTTCTGGCGACTGTCAGAAGACTCCGATACTCTCTCAAACCGCTTGAGATAAGGGTGGGGATTGGGTTTGGCCCGATAGAGGAGATAAGCGGGGAGGCGAGGACAAGCTGGGATTTGACAGGTGAAGCCTTCTTTGGGTCCAGAGAGGCCCTGGACAAACTTAAGGATGAGGAGATACCGAAAACGGTCTTTCATTCCGGTGAGATGTTTAAGGATCTTTCGGTAAATTCAATTCTGGCACTCCTCGATATCATGATGAACGACTGGACAGATCTCCAGTTTAAGTACGTTATTTTCTACGAGAAGCTCGGAACGTATGAGAAGGTTGGAAAGACGTTGAACGTTTCAGCTCCCAATGTTCAAAAGGCCTGCAAACGGGCGAATTGGGAGACTGTAAGCCGGATAGAAGAAAACGTTGATAAAATCATTTGGAATGCGGAAACGGGAGACTGATCATTAATGCAAATCTCTTTATATCTACTGCTTCTAGCCCATGCCATCGCGGACTTTGTCTTTCAGAAGGATACAACGGTTCAAAGGAAAAACGGCGGTCAGTTCCGGTCACATCTCCATCACGCCTTTGTTGTGTTCGTGTTGAGCTATCTCTTCCTGATCCCCTTTGAGGGGTTGGATCCGCTCTATCTTGCGGGCCTGGTCTTTTTGATCCATCTCTTCCTCGATTATTTGAAGTATTTCGTCGATCTGATTCTGAGAAAGGATAAAGAGGGGTTTCGGCCGATTACATTCCTCTTTGACCAGGTGCTGCATATCATCTCTCTCATCGTCCTCAACGAGATGTTTGCATTAACAACGCGGCCGTTTTTTGCTAATCTCTTCCGGGAACTCGGATCGCTCGAGCTTTATCTGGCAACAGCGGTGGTCTATACCTTCGTCGTTTTCGGGGGCGCTTTCTTTGTCCGGGTCCTGTTGGACTCATTGCCCTCAACGGAGAAGCAGGAGATGGAGAATTCAAACAAAGGCAGGCTCATCGGCATACTGGAGAGGGCAACCGTCCTGACCTTATGGCTGACCGCGAGTCCCACGTCGATTGCACTGGTGCTGACCGCCAAATCAATCGCGCGATTCAAGGAGTTTGAAAACAGGGACTTTGCCGAATACTATCTCATTGGAACGCTGGCAAGTGTTTTGTTTGCCATTACAGGGGGGATCATTCTTAACGGGATTTACCACTGAGAATGTTAACTAAAATCGGTTTATTATTACAATATAAACCGATTATGATATATTTTTGGAGGTGCTTTTTTTATGAAGAAAGGTTTTTTGTTTGTTTTTATCGTTGGCGTATTGTTGTTTTTTATCAGTTGTACGGATCCATTCCCGGGTCCTGAGCCAACGCCGCTTTATGCAATTGACGGGCATTATGACATTACCCTCAGTGAGAGGGCAACCGGTGAGGGAACATTGACGCTTAACCATTTCCGTGATACTTTAGGGACAAATGAAGTTGTTATCTTCGATGCCCCTGACAGAGGGATTGATGTTAATACCAAGGGATTCAATGAGTTGCATTATAATCTTAATAACAATCGTTTTGACTTTTCCGCAACAAGTACGTTCGGCGGTTCCGTTATAGAATCTTTGCATCTGACCGATTTTGTCGTGGATAAAGATTCTATCAGCGGTGAGATAACCTATTATGACGGGGTTGAAAAAAAGACCTTTTACTGTATAGGAGAGAGGCAATAAGGGTTACGTAAATCTCGAAAAAAGCGCTCCGTTGAAGGGAGCGCTTTTTTATTGGAAGCTTTTCTATTGAGAGCGTTTCTGTCCGGTGATCATGACGTTCAGCTGTTCGACGATATCGTTGAGATTCTCCGCCTGCGCACTCAGCTCCTCGGAGGATGAGGCTGTTTCCTCGGCGTTGGCGGCGTTTTGCTGGGTGACCTGCTCCATCTGGCTCATTGCCTCGTTGATCTGAGAGATTCCCTGGGATTGCTCCTTGCTCGCAGCGTTGATCCCGTCGATGAGGTTGTTCAGCTGGCCGGACTCGGAGTTGATGTCGTTCAAGACGTTTCTGACACGTTCGGCTACGGCGACCCCCTCTTTTGAGAGTTCGATGTTCTTTTCGATGATACCGGTTGTGTCATTGGCTGCCTTGGCACTGCGCTGGGCAAGATTCCGGACTTCCTCGGCCACAACGGCAAATCCGGAGCCGGCCTCTCCCGCTCTTGCGGCTTCAACGGCCGCATTCAAGGCGAGGATGTTGGTCTGGAAGGCGATATCATCGATGACCTTGATGATCTTGGAGATCTCCTCGCTTGAATCATTCAGTTTCTGCATGGAGTCCATCATATTCTGCATCTCATTGGTCCCTTTTTCCGATGATTTCGATGCTCTTTCGGAGATCTCGCTGGCCTTTTCAGTGTTATCCGTTGTCTGCTGAATCATGGAATTTGACTCATTCAGCGTAGCTGATGTTTCCTCAAGCGATGATGCCTGCTCCGAGCTGCCCTCAGCCAGCTGCTGACTCGCCGATGAAAGCTGGTCGGATGCCTGAGTGACCTGGCCGGATGAATCCGCGAGGTTTTCCACGAGTCTTTTCAGTGTTTTGATGATATTGGCGGCGATCAAAAGGGCCAGGGCCAAACCGAGAACGATGGCGGCGATTGAGATAATGATGAGGATGGTTTCGGTCTGCCGGGCCAGGTCAAGCATCTTCTCATCGGTCATGATGTTTTGTTTTGTTGTGGTTACGATTTCGTCAAGATAGCCCTTGACCGTATCCAGATGCTCCTGGGTTTCGTTGTTGTAGACGGCAACGGCTTCGTTGTAACTTTTGACCTGTTCATCCACCGTCTCGATGATCTGTTTCAGATAATCCCCGACGGTGTTCATCGCAGGGACGGTGTGGTCTTTGTAATACATAAAGGCCCTCTGAAATTTCTCCTCATCGTCAGAATGGAGGATGTTCTGTATCTCCTTTGCCGAATCATGGAGAGCTTTGTGAGGGGCTTTAATCTCTTCCAGGTACTTGCCGATTTCCGGATTGTCCCGGGCGATTTCAGCGGCCCGCTTACTGTATAAAAACTCACCGAAGGCACATAGCCGGTCGTTCATCTGCACACTGAGCTCTTCTTGCTCTTCGATCAACTCTGTCAGCAATGTATTCATCCAGGCGTAATGGTCCTTCTCCTTCTCGGCAAAGAAGCCGCTCAGAGAGGGATCGATATTCACATATTTTTCTTCCACCTTGATGGCGCTCTCATGCAGCTTCTTATGGGGTTCTTCAATGGAGGATAAAATCGGGGCGATCTGAGGGATCAGCTGCTCGGCCTTTGTTCTTTCATCACTGTAATACCACGAACCGAAACCGCATTTGTGCGGGTCCGTGTTGATGGTCAGGGTGTTGATCTCCGGATCGGTGATAAAGTTGTTTAGTTCAGCGGCCCATTCCAGATGGGCGACCTTTTGATTCACGATGGTGTTCGAAAGTTTGTTGCCGTCGATGACTTCCGAGGCATTGTCAACAATCTGTCCGATGTTGAGGACGGCAAATATGGCAATAAAGGCCAGTATACCGAGTACCACAAGGAAACCGATTATGATCTTCTTTCCAATGGTCATATTTTGAAACATCACATCACCTCAAATAGTATTATTTTAAAAATCCTGACTGTCCTCATCGAGTGGTATTACATCTTCAGGATTGACGGCATGGGTCTGTTTGCCGGATTTTTGCATCTGCGTGTTCCTGGAGCCTTTGTTGGAACCCAGCTTGGGTTTTCTCTGACTTCCGGAGGAGGAAGGCTGCTTTCCCGGTTGTTTCTTTTTGCCGGAAGTTCCCGAATGTGACCCTTCAGCTTTTCGGGCCTCTGCAGCTGATTTGATGAGTTCGTTGAGCTCTTTCACGATCTCATTCAGGGTCTCCGCCTGGGCACTCATCTCTTCTGACGAGCTGGCCGTCTCTTCAGCGTTGGCCGCATTCTGCTGGGTGACCTGTTCCATCTGACTCATCGCCTCGTTGATCTGGCTGATTCCCTGAGACTGCTCTTTGCTTGCCGCGTTGATCTCCTCGACGAGTTTGTTGAGCTGACCCGCCTGCTCGTTGATTTCAACGAGGGATTCATGAACCTTTTCAGCTTCCCCCAGCCCTTCCTTGGAGAGTTCTATGTTCTTCTCAATGATATCGGTTGTGTCACTCGCCGCCTTGGCGCTTCTCTGGGCAAGGTTCCTCACTTCTTCGGCCACAACGGCAAACCCCGCACCGGCCTCTCCGGCTCTTGCTGCTTCTACAGCGGCGTTTAAGGCAAGGATGTTGGTCTGGAAGGCGATGTCATCAATCACTTTGATGATCTTGGAGATCTCTCCACTCGAATCGTTGATCTGTTTCATCGCCTTCATCATGCGATCCATCTGCTCTCTCCCTCTTTCGGACGATGAGCTGGCGTTTTCTGAGATCTCAGTAGCCTTTTCCGTGTTATCCGTCGATTGTTGTATCATGGAGTTGGATTCGTTGAGCGTTGCGGAAGTCTCCTCAAGGGAGGAGGCCTGTTCCGAGCTGCCCTCGGCCAGCTGCTGGCTTGCAGAAGAGAGTTCTTCGGAGGCGGATGCAACCTGATCCGAGCTGTCGAAGAGGCTTTCCACGATCCGGTTGATGGGTTTTTCAATTGAATTGGCGAATAAAAAGGCGATGATTAAGACAAGGGCGGCAATGACAATACTCATGATGATGATCAGTGTTGTGAGCTGATTAATACTCTCAAATGCCTCGGCCTCGTCCATCTCCGCAAGGATGACCCAGGTGAAACCGTCGAGGTTGATGGGCCGGTAGGCGGAGAGAACGGGATTTCCGTTGTAGTCGGTGATGATCTCTATTCCGGATTGACCCCTGAGCGCTTTCTGGACGGCCTCTGTATCTACAGAACCACGGGACGGGTTTTGAAACGAAGCAAGAACACTGTGGTTTTCGGGATCAAGGAATGAGTCGGAACGCATGAGTTTATCCTCACCCACAAGATAAGTCTCGCCGGTCTCGCCCATCCCGCTTCTCTCTTGCATGATGGCGTTGATGCTGTCAAGACTCAGCTGATAAACAAGAACGCCGATCCTTGTGTTGTTCTCATCTCGTATCTCTTTTGAAATGAAGGCAGCGGGTTCCTCGGAGATAGAATACCAGGCAAAATCGATGATGCTGATGCCGGAAGATGCTTCTCTGTAGGCCTCGTTCAACGGGGAATCGGACAGTTGACCCGTTGAAACATTTTTGCCCAGATCCGCTTCTTTTGCAACGGTGTACACAACATTCCCGGCATTGTCGATGAGAAAGAGGTCGTAATAGCCGTACTGGTTGGTATAATAGGACAGGAATTCGTTGTATTCGGCATCTGCGCTGCTCCAATCCTGTGAATTGAGCCCGCCGTTGTTAAACCCTTTTTCGTAGGCCTGCATGGCGTGAATCAGCTCTCTGTTATCGGAAAGGACGGAGATGTCACCCTTTCTTTCGTCAAAAAATGATTCAAGCTGATTGGCCTTTATTTCTTCAACGGCCTTGAGTTTGTCTTTTATCTGTGCTTCAATCTCCGCGCTTGAATTATTGAGCGAAACAATCGCAATGACACCGAATGGAACCAGGCCGATCAGGATAAAGATTGTGATTAGTTTTACCTTGAGGCTGAGATTCTTGAACATATTTTTTCACCTATCCTTTGTTTTCGCTCTGCTGGGTAATAAACGACATCTCTTTTTTGGTGAGAACGCGTTCGATATCGAGGAGCATGATGACCTTGTCATTCTTCTTTGCCATCCCGACAATAAAGTCGTTATCCACTTCCACACCGTATCGCGGGGGAGGCTCGATGGCATCGTCCTCGATGTTGATAACCTCGGACACAGCGTCAACAACTATGGCCATCTGCTTTTTCTCGTCTTCAAAGGCAACTTCTAAAACCACGAATATCGTTCTGTCGGTGTACTCCTTTTCCTCAAGTCCGAATTTCAGTCTTAAATCCATCAACGGGATGATCTTTCCCCGGAGATTGATGACCCCTTTTATAAATTCCGGCATTCTCGGAATTTCGGTGATCTCGGTCTTGCCAATGATCTGCTGCACCTTTAAAACCGGGATTCCGTAAAGTTCTTTGCCGAGGTTCATCGTTAGATAGATTCCGGCTTCCGCTTCCATTTTAAAAACCTCCCTTAAAAAATACAGTTAAATAACGTTTAACAATTACACAGAGTCCGACATTTATTGTATTATTATTACACAAAGAATAATAATTCATTATTTGTGTATACTTCCTTAAATTATAACATATATCATATTCAGGAGAACGAATTTCTGGTATTATAGAACGAACAGTGGCAATCAGTGGTAATCGAAATTATCTGAAAATTGAGAAGGAGAGTGGCTGTGAAGAAGACTTTTGATATTGAAGATTTTGGTCTATCTATCGGAGAACTCCAAAGAGGAGAGAGAAACAAGATATCAGATGTTGAAGGGGTGAGTGTGGGTCACAGGACGCTCGCGTCAGGCAACGTAAACACGGGAATTACTGTAATTCAGCCGGGTGAGTGTAATATCTTCAAACAAAAGCTCACCGCCGCCGCTCACGTCTTCAATGGCTTCGGGAAGACCTCAGGTCTGGTTCAGATCGATGAGCTTGGACAACTTGAAAGCCCCGTTGTTCTAACAAACACCCTTTGCGTTGGCCGGGTTCATGATGCCGTTGTCGAGTATATGATCAAAAGGTGTGAGAGAGAGGGGATGGCGTTAAAATCATTCAATCCCGTCATCGGGGAGTGCAACGACAGTTTTCTGAATCAGATAACAAATCGGACGCTGAGCTTTGACGATGTTTTTACGGCGTTCGAATCAGCTGACAGTGATTTTGCAGAGGGCGACGTCGGGGCCGGAAAAGGAACCTCTTGTCATCAGCTGAAAGGAGGAATCGGTTCTTCCTCAAGGCTTTTTTCAATACGCGGTCGGAAATACGTCCTCGGTGTTCTGGTGCAGTCCAATCACGGTCTCCTGAAGGACCTTGTCATCAACGGAAGGCGTATCGGCCGGGAGATTGGAGAAAAGTTAAAGGTGGAACAGGCTGAGGAGAAGGGCTCTATCATAATCGTCCTGGCCGCGGACCTCCCCGTAAGTTCACGGCAGCTGAAGAGGATCTGCAAGCGGACGCAGACAGGCCTTGCGCGTTTGGGTTCTTTTATGGGGCACGGGAGCGGAGAGATTGTCATCGGTTTTTCAACGGCGCAGACGGATCATAAAAAGTGTGAAAACCTATCCAAAGTATCCAAGATCATCCGTGATGATGAGCTTGATATATCCTTCAGAGCAGCGGCTGAGGCAACGGAGGAGGCAGTGTTAAAGTCGATGCTCAACGCCTCGACGGTGACCGGTTATAAAGGGAACAGACGGTACAGTCTGAGGGAGTTTTTTGAGGGTTAAGGGGGGCAGGAAATCAGGGGGACAGGTCCATTGATTACGAATTCATAATCAATGGACCTGTCCCCCTGATTTCCGGACCTCAGACCCTCGTTTTTCTTAAAATGCCCCTTGACTCAGGCCTTTTCCGCACTTCCGACATATTTTATCTTGTCTTTTACCACTTCTTTCACTGATTTCGCCGACTTCAGAAGAAGTTTGTGATAATCCCTCTGCGCGGGATCGTTCTGAAGGTTCTCCCTTATCGAGTCACAGAAGGCGTTCTTCAATCTGGTTCCGATGTTGATCTTTCCAAAGCTGAAACGGGATATCTTTTCGAGGTCTTCGTTTTTCACACCGCTTGAACCGTGAAGGACGAGTGGGACATCGACGGTCCTGGATACCTCTTCGATAATCTCATAGTGGATCTCAGCCTCCTGTTTCTGCATCCCGTGAGAAGTTCCGACGGCGATTGCAAGCGCATCGACACTGGTCTCTTCGTAGAACTTTTTGGCCATCTCCGGTTCGGTCAGGACAGCCGTTACATCCTCGCCATCCTCTCCTTTTCCGACTCTGCCAATCTCAGCTTCAACCGATACACCGAGGGCATGGGCCATTTTCACAACAAACTTTGTATTTCTCATATTTTCCTCAAAAGAGAGCATGGAGCCGTCGTACATAACAGAGGAATAACCGTAATGGATGGCTTTTGTGATAACATCAATATCATCGGCATGGTCAAGGTGTAGAACCGTCGGCACTTTTGAGCGTTTGGCGATGGCAGAATAAAGTCCCGCCGCCGTTTCAACTCCCATTGCCTTGATGCATGACCCCGAAGTCATGATCAGAACGGGGGAATGCATCTCCTCGGCCCCGGCAATAATCTCGTTGGCATCAAAAAAAGAAAAGACATTGAATCCCGGCACTGCATAATCCTTTAAATAGGCTTTCTTAACTGTTTCATTCATGGTCACTAACGCCATAATCATCGAACCTCCAAATGTTTAAAATAATAATCCATCATCTGCTTTTTGTCTTTGACGGGTTTTTTAATATCAACTCCGGGGATAACACGCTTGAATTGCATCTTTTCACCACATCCCTTGATCAATTCCTTTTGGTTATCGCCATAAGCGGCGGCCAGGGCTGTTCCAAGTGCTGTTATCTCGGTTGTGGGAAGGATCCAGACCTCTTTTCCGAGCATGGTTGCCTTGATTGTCATGAACAGTTTGTTCTTCGTGATTCCCCCGCCTGCGATATAGGGGACTCTCTTGGTATAACGAAAGGCCTCACTGGTCTGGCGCAGGATCTGCCGGCTCATATAACTCAGATACAGATACCCGTTCGCGATCAGATCTGACCGGTCTTTTTCGTAAAAATTTCCGGTTATTTCCATTCCGTATAGCCATTCGGGTGAGAGCGGATTGTTTTCAACTGCCATGAAAGTACTTGAGAGATTATACAGATCGATCTGCGGGTTGATTTCTTTGTAATATGACACATCTTTATCATAGACAGTTTTGAAGAGCCAACCCAGCACCCGGCCGTAATTGTGGATGGTCTTCAATGTGTAGTATTCTTTTTTTTTGAAGCCAACACCGATATAACCGTCCTTTGAAAAGGGGGCATCAAGATGCATCTCTCCCTTTTTTTCCGTCCTGAGCATCGCAATGACACCTGCTGTTCCCATGGAATCATAATAGAGCTCATCTTTTCCCGATAGAAGGGTTATCCCGAACAGGCCGGTGATATGGTCATGACCGCCCGTAAATACCCTGATGCCGTCTTTGTAATCACCCGCATAAGTCCCGGTGTATTGCAGATTTGGCATCCCTTTTTCCGGAATCAGGTCGAAGGTGTTGAGCAGGTTCGTGTTCCAGGTCCTTTTATGGATATTGATCATTGAAGTCCGGCATCCCTGGGAAAAATCGACAACGGCCTTGCCCGTGAGCCTGTATGAAAGATACGAATTGAGGGGCAGCCATATTTCTGCATCCCGGCAGGCGTTTATATGTTCCAGCATCCAGAGTATCTTATAGATCGAGTAAAACTTATCGTTTTTCAATCCCGTCACGGAGTAGGGGGCTTTTTCCAGAACGGTTCCCTGATGCTGTTTCCAAATATCCTCTGTAATGGTATCAGACCAAAGGATGGGATCGTAAAGGGCATCATTTCCATTGACGGGAACCACAGATTCCCCCACACTGGAGAAGGCAATCCCCTTGATGCCAAGCGTACTTGAGAAGTGTTTGATCATCTCATCGGTTATGTCCTCAATACGCTTCAAATCAAAGAAAGAGACACTGTTCCGGTTTTTATAAGGTGTTTTTTTCGAAAGGACTTCGACAATCTCTCCTTCTGCGTTCAAACAGAGTCCTTTGATATTGGTGGTTCCGATGTCCAGCCCCAGGTAATTATGCATAGGCCACCTCTGTAACGTTGATTTTCTTTAGATTGTCGAAGATCTCCTCGCGTTTCATGATCCCGGCCCCGTAATGGAAAGTGTTGGAAAGTCCGCATGAGGCAGCAAACCTGATATTTTCGCTCAGAGGCTCGCCTTTCTCAATCGAATAGAGCAGGCCGGCGAAATATGAATCCCCCGATCCCACCGCAAAATTGGTCGAGACGTTTTTCGGAACGGCTTTTATAACCCCTTCCTGTGAATAGGCAACGCTGCCTTTTTCGCCATGGGTGATGATGAGCAATCCTATACGATTCTCTTTTCTGAAGGTCTCTATTGCAGAGTGGTCGTTGTCATTTATATCAAATGCAACTCTCAGCTCATCACCGTTTATCTTCAACAAATCCAGACCTTTGGTAATGATCTTTTTAAGCCATTCTCCGGCAATATCGACGGCGATTTTCATGCCAAGGGACTGGAAAAAATCCAGCAGTTCAACCAGCTTGCCGCTGTTAAATCCTCTGGGCGCACTTCCGGAGATAACAAGGAAATCGTCGGGCTTTATCTTTTCTTTTTTGAAATAGTCCCTGCCGGCTATGAACTCAGAAAATCCTGCGATCTCAGCAGGGGTCATGATCGGCCCGGGTTCGTTGATCATCTCCATCGTGTTCTTATACTCGTGAACAACAGCGGTGTTAATCCGGCTTTCATCACTGATCCAGAAATCATCACATCTCAAGCCCTCTTTTTGATACTGGGTCTCGATGATCTGTCCAACCTGTCCGCCAAGAATGTTGATACAGAGATAATCGTCAAAACCAATGGTGTTGAAAACCCTTCCGATATCCATGCCCTTTCCGTTCACAAGCTTTACGACCCGGTCTCCGCGCATGACATTTTCTATCGGGGGCTTCTGCTTCAGTATCACCCAATGGTCATAACAAGGATTCAGATTCAGTATAAATACGCTAATTGTCATCGCCCCCTTTTTCCTCGGATATATAGTCAACAACGTTCTCCACCGTTTTCAAGTCCGATATCAGGACATCGGCCAGTTTGCCTCTCAAAAGCCCCAGAATGCTTTCGATCTTGTGCATACCACCTGCAACAACAATCCGCTTTTTTGCATTCAAGTACTGTTCCAGAGAGATATTGGTGACCTTGTTCATATAATCGAGATCATGCACGCATCCGTCAATATCGAAGTAATGGGTGACCACATCCCCGACGACACCGAGCTCTTCAAGTCTGTTCAGATAGCTTCCGTCAAAGACGTTCTGTCTGAAAACCGGAGAGCGGGAGATGGAATAACCGACACTGCAGATTATAACATCAAGAGAATTCCAGTATTCTTGAATGCTGGCGTATTCGCGACTCTTTAAGGAATCCTCGAAGGCCTCATCTGTTCTTCTGTAAAACGGCAGGTAGATTGAGATGGCCCTGGCCCCTGTCCGGTCTGCAAAAGACTGGGCCAGATAGTTCATGTTGAATTCTTTGTCCTCGAGCTTTGTTGTTCCCCCTGAAAGCGGGATAACGGTCCAGCCTTTCCGGTTTATCTTCTCGTTGCAGGTGGCAATCTTGAAAAAAGTGGATCCCCATGCCACGCCTACTTTGAGCTTGCGTTTAAATTCAGGGTTTCTTAAATAGTCATAGGTCTTCTCCGCGAGTGCATTTAATAGGAGGTTCTGATTGGTATGCCCTCTTGTGAGGACCAGCTCCTCCAAACCAAAAAGCTTTTTAAAGAGCTTTTTGTATTTGTTGCAGACGTCCTCAGAGAGCCTCGGCGGAATAACCTCAATGTTGACAATGCCGCGTTTATGGGCGAGCTTGATATATTTACTGATCTGCACTCTCGATACCCCCAGTTTCTCGGCAATATCTTTCTGGAGCAGATTGTTGTAATAATAATCTATGGCAACCTCGAAGAGAAGCTCATCCGTGATCATAATGAATCATTCCTTAACAGCTCCGGAGACAAGTCCGGAAATAAAATATCTTTGGAGGATCATGAAAATTATCAGCGGTGGCAGAGTGGATAAAACCGATCCGGCGAAAAGCGGCCCCCATCTTGTCTGATACTGTCCGATAAAGAGGGATAGAAAGACCGGCACCGTCTGTCTGTCTTTGCTCAGCAGGATAGACATCGAGTACATCAGTTCCTGCCATGAGAAGAGAAAGGCGTAAATACCGACAGCTGCTATTCCGGGCAGTGTCACCGGAAAGATGACCTTAATAAATGCCTTCATCCGGCTGCAGCCATCGATCATTGCCGCTTCCTCAAGGGACTTGGGGACACCGATGAAAAAGCTTCTGAGGAAGACGATGGAGATCGGTGTTGTGAACGGCAGATAAGAGAAGATGATCCCCCAATAGGTATCGAGCCATCCCACAGCGCCCAGGAATTTGAACATGGGAACAAGGAAGACCACCTGCGGGAACATCTGTAGAAACAGAACGGTTATCAGCAGGGCACCCTTACCTCTGAAACGGTATCTGGAAAACGCATAGGCGGGAAAGAGGGCGATTAAAATCGATAATATCATCGTGCCAAAACCGACAATGATACTGTTCCGGAAATACACGCCGAATTGCATGCTGGAGATCTTATCGAAGTGCTCCAGCGTTGCCTCTGTCGGAAGATATTTGATCGGGTAGGCGTATATATCGGGATAGCTCTTGAATGCCGTTATGGTTAGCCATACAAAGGGAAATGCTATTATAATCGACAACGCCGATAATAGAAAATAGACGAATAATTTTGTGTACTTTCTTCTCAGGCTTCTTTTCATGCGGTATCACCGTCTTTGGAGATTTGTCTAAGGAAAATCATTGAAATACCAAGGATGATAATAAAGAGTATGTTTGAGAGGGCGGCCGATTTGTTGTATTCCATGAACCGGAATGAAAGCCTGTAGATATAGGTTACAACTGTTTCGGTGCCGTGTGACGGCCCTCCGCCGGTCATTGTATAGATCAGTGGGAAATAATTGATGGTCCAGATTGTCCCGAGCATCAGAGTGGTGAGTAAAACCGGTTTCAATTGAGGAATGGTGATGTGCCAGAATCGCTTTACGGCATTTGCCCCGTCGATCTCGGCGGCTTCATATAATTGCTGAGGGATTGTCTGCAGTCCTGCGAGCAGGAACATTCCCGTTAAACAGAAGCCTTTCCAGATATTGGCGATGATGACGGCGAGCATGGCCATATCAGGGGTTGCAAGCCAGGAAATATACTGATCGATAATCCCGATCTGCATGAGTACCTCATTTAAAACACCGTACATATCGTTGTACATCCATTTCCACATGACACCTGCCACAATATCCAGGGTTGCCCAGGGTAGTATCAAGATAACACTTCTGAACAACAACTCCCCCTTTTTGACTTGATTCAGCAGAAGGGCAACGAGCATTCCCATGAAGAATTGACCGGCTACACTCCCCAAGACCCAGACACCGGTATTTTTAAGGGATTTATAAACGAGCTCATCCTGAAAGACTCTGGTGTAGTTGTTGAGCGTGAAAGAACCATCCTCTGTTGTAAAGCTCATGATGATGTTTGAAGCAAAGAGTATAATCACCATCACCATTATAAAGAGGACATATGGCATGATCATCTTATATGAAACTTTTTCCTCTTTTGAAAATTTTCTAAACCTCACCCGGACACCTCAATTCTTAGACAATATACGGGTATGGCAAAAAGGCCATACCCGATATAATACTATAACAGTTTACTAATCTGCAAGGATCTCGTCAACGTTTTCAGCCGCTCTGTTGATTGCTTCTTCCGGAGTTGCGTTACCCAGTAACACATCCTGAACCATTGTCTGTATCTCTGAAGATACCTGTGGCCATTCAGGGATGGCGGGTCTGTTAAC
>CAZVWW010000029.1:0-21543 GCA_964631265.1 uncultured Thermotogaceae bacterium | reverse complement strand
GCCTCTATAACAAGTGGATCGAACTGTCCGGCATTCATCTCCGTTATCTCCTCAACGGCATAATCAATACTTTCTTTTTCCTTGTAGATTCGCCTTGAGGTGATGGCATCAAAAACATCCGCAATACTGACAATCTTGGAAAAGAGCCCGATTTGATCACCTTTCAATCTGTTGGGGTAGCCGGTTCCGTCTGAACGTTCATGGTGTTTTAATACAATATCCTTTGAAATACGGATGATCTCTGAGAGTTCTTTTTGTTCCTCCTGTTCAGTTAAATAACAATAATCATCGGGAAAGGCTGTTTCCAGAATCTCAACGCCTTTAGCGGAATGGCTCTTGATGATCTCAAATTCCTCTTTCGTCAGTTTACCGGGTTTATGCAGGATCTTGTCCGGAATGGCCACTTTTCCAATATCATGGATGGTAGCCGCCAGTCTCAGTGTCTCCAGGGAGAGTCCGCTGAACACTTTCAATATCTTTTGATAGTTCAAGCGATGGGCAATCTTCCATACCTCATTGGCAATCATAAAGGACAACTGCCCGACTCTGTTCATATGCGGGAATGTCTCATCCCCCTTTAATTGCAGGATCTTTTGAAAGCTCTTGAAGAAATGAGTAATCCGTTCAAAGGCATTGAAATAAGTGACTATCTTCTGCTTGATCTCTTCTTTTGATTCGTACAAATAATCATACAGGCTACTGTTGAAGCCTGATTCTTTCTTGAGAAGGATTAAAAAGAAGTTTTTACGCCCCGCACAACCAAGGGGTACGGTCATCTGAGAGGAATAATCATTGTTTACTACTTTTTCGGCAAATGGGTTGAAAGCTTCCCCCACAGCATAACGCAGAGGAATATCGTTCAAGACGACAATATCCTCCTGGGATATCATCTTCTGAACAAGTCTCTTTTGGATCTTCTCCCTGAACCGGACGGGTAAGCCGTTCGGAACACCCATGTTGTAGAGATCATGATGCCCCTCCCTGTCCGCAGCCGAGAGAAAACAGGTGTTGACCGACTCATTATTAATATTTGACATAACCTGCCTTAGGTATTGATTACACCCCGCACTGATATCTGATCAGACCCCCCTATTTAGATACTTTAATACTCTAACATCTATTGGCTATTCTAAGCAACTTTTGGATTAATTCGTTTTGTAAACTGTCAGTTAGGACCAAAACTCATCGATCTGCGCATCGGAAGAATCCTTCTCAGGGTTGATCTCTTCCAACGCCTTTTGTTCTGACTGACCGTCTTTTAGCATATCCAGAAATTCCACCGTTGTCTTGACAACCTGCCGCATCTCAACAAAATTGTTACCATGAAACGGTGAGGTCAACCGTTCTTTCAACACATCAATCGCGTTCTGGGAAATCGATACAGTACTCTGTGTCTGATAAGCCTTTGAATAGATATCGGCCACTGACTTGAAGAGCGCTTTATAAATGTCCGGTGAAACCGGCTCCAGGAGTTGGACCGTGGATTCGGTTGTCGTTGACATCTCCGTCTTCAACCGGTCATAGAGGGCGAGATAACTCTTCACACCCCGATCCTGATTCTCAAACCACTGGGGGGTTCCGAGCCAGATACAGTAGAGATTGGGCAGTTCTTTCGATGAGACCATATCCAGTATCCCCCTGAGTGCCTCATAGGATTTTGCCGCTGTGTTCTTCCGCTGTTCCTGCATGAGTTCCAGCTCGTCGAAGACCAGGACAATCCCGTTGTAATCGATGGCCTTTGACAGTTTCAGGATATCCTTCAAAAAGAGAAAACTCTCCTCCCGGTTTTCCACCTTTCGCGATATCTTGATCTTCTTGAGTTCATGGAAACTCACCTTTCTGCCGGACATCCAGTCCACGATCTTCTTCTTCATATCATCCTTCTGGAGCAGGTGCGCTTCCACAAAGGCGGAGAGCCCCATATTGAAATCATTCGTAAACTCATACTCCAGCACCCGGTCTTTGATCCGGCTGAGGAATATGGGATCCTGCCCTCTTTCAATCCCCTCCTGCTCAATATGATTGATCAACTGCTCAGACCACTGAGATAGAAGGTAATAGAGTGAGTCTCCGGAAAACTCAGGTGTAATCAGTCCGTTGATGATGGACTGATAACTCTCAACCGGTTTGTTTAACGGCGGTTCGGAAACATAAATCGGCAGCAGCCCGTTTTCCAAACCCCTTTCAAGCGCTGTCCGGCTCAAAAGCGTCTTACCGGTGCCATAATCTCCCAGTAATAACCTCAGGGTACTCCCCCCTTTGGCCACAAATTCGATATCTTTTTTGAAGATGCTCTCTTCGCGGTCTCTGCCCACCACTATCTTTAATGCAGCTCCAAAAGGCAGATCAGAGCCTTTTCTCAACGATCTGATGACTTCTTCTTCAAATGAAGGCATGTCTTATAACCACCTCTTACAAAACTCGTTCAGATTAATATGTCAAAGAGAATCCAACGAGCAATCAATTTTACCGATTAGATAGGATATCGGATACAACCGCTTGTTTTTCTTTCGTCAGCGATCCCCCCCACATGACAAAGAGTTTGTCTTTCACCGTCTTCATCTTTATCACGGGTATGCCATCCGTTATCAGTTTTCTCGAGAGCTTCGGAATCACAAATATATAGTTCTTATCATCCTGTGTGATGTCAGCGATAGGATGCCATTCCTCGGCCTTTTTCTCCACAATCAACCTTGACAACCATCTTTCTTTTGAGTTTAATTTCTGAACCCGCTTGTCAAACTGGTTTCTAAACCCGTTGTTTTTCTCCAACGACTCTTTTTGCTCAACAGATTCTCCGGTATTACCCTCAAGGTCCTTTGAAAAATGGTCAGAGTGTTTTTCGTTTTCTGAACCCGCTGCCCTTTCTCCGGGGTTATTGTTTTCTGTTTTGACATCTCTTAAGATGTCCTTTAAAGAACCGATTTCTGACAGTAGTTCACTGATTTTAACCTGAGATATAGCCGCGGCCGGTTTGCTTTTCTCTGTCGAAACACTTTCCTGAACTGATTTTTCCATTGCGATAATCCGCTTTTCAATGATCTCAAGTCTTGTTTGCAGCGCCCTCTCACCTTTTTCCTGTTCAGCAAGGACTCTGCTCATTTTTTCTTTACTGCCTTCATCATGCTCAGATATCTTGAAATTGGTTCTTAACAGTAGAAAGACCGCTAAAAGCAGTACAGAGAGAATCAATAATTCCATCTAATCACCGTTTTCCCGATTGATAAAGTCCAGAGGATTATAACATGAGTCGAACTGAATTCGCTTTCAGATACTTTTCTTAAAAATTTGCATTAGAAAAAAGAATGGTGTATACTATTTGTGGGGTATATTATTTTTCTTTTTTTATTTAATGTGGGGGGTATATCATATTGAAAATATATGATATATGTAATTCTTTGTATGCCAAAAAAGTTGATATCATGGCTCTGGGAGCGGAACAACATTGTTTCTTAGTCAAAGAACCATCAGCGGAAGAAACGCTGGAATTATGCTCTTTTGCGAGGAACGCACTTTTTTGTCGAATGGTTGATGACGGGCTTATCTTATACGGAACGCACAAACACTTCAATCGTTTATTAGCCCAAACACCTGTTACCCGCGTACAAAGACAACTTCTTCAAAATCTTCGTAATTTTTCAAGTTTACTGAGTAATATTGATACACCATGTGTTGAACCTAAGACTCTTGTGCTTTCAAACAAGAGCGCTTTGTCGTTACAGAAACCTTTAATCATGGGTATTATCAACACCACGCCTGACAGCTTTTATTCCGGGAGCAGAAAAAGGAACCCTGAAACGGCCCTTTCTGAAGTTTCCAGGATGATCAGTCAGGGAGCGGATATTGTTGACATCGGCGGTGAATCCTCACGACCCGGTTCTATGGGGGTAGACAGGGAAACGGAGGAAAGTCGTGTTATTCCGGTGATTAAAGAGATCAGAAAACACTTTGATATTCCGGTTTCTGTGGACACGTGCAAGGCGTCGGTAGCCCGGAGGGCAATCGATGAAGGGGCAGACCTTATTAATGATATCAGCGCCTTGCGAAACGATCCTGAGATGGTTGAGGTTGTTTCAAGGAATAAGGTTCCCGTGGTTCTTATGCACATGAAGGGCTCACCGAAAAACATGCAGAAAAATCCGGTTTACAATGATGTCTTGGGGGAGATCATGGATTTTTTTGCCGACCGCATCCAATATGCGCTGACAAATGGAATCGACCGAGAACAGATCATTCTCGATCCGGGCATCGGATTCGGAAAAAGGTTGACTGATAACTTGAAGATTATGAAGCATTTAGAAGTGTTCAAGAAATTCGGTCTTCCTGTTCTTTTGGGAGCCTCCAGAAAATCCTTTTTGAAGGGGGTGTTGAATCAGGACAATCCATCTGAAAGATTGAACGGAACAATGGGCACGACTGCATTGGGGGTGCAAAGCGGTGCTCACATCTTCCGTGTTCACGATGTTGGGCCAAATAGAGAAGTAGCAGATTTGGCTCATGTAATAACGCATGTATAAACGGCGGACTTAGCGGTCCGTTGTCATAGGGGGGTTCAAAATGAAAATAAGAGATGTTATTGGCATACTTAAAAAAAATGCATTATATCTTTCTGATTTTAACTGTGAAAACCAACTGGATATCGATATCAGTTCTGTGGCAATACATACAAGGAACACCGTTAAAGGGTCTTTGTTTGTTTGCCGGAAGGGCTATAAATTCGATTCTCATTCACTCATAACGGAGGCCCATAACAGCGGGGCTGTTGCGTTTCTCGTTGAACGGGGAATCGATCTGGATATTGAAGTACCGACCATTCAGGTCTCCGACAGCAGAACAGCAGAATCTTTAATCTCTTCTACCTTGTACGGAAACCCGCATGAAAAGACAAAAATGTACGGTGTAACCGGCACAAACGGAAAGACAACCGTTTCGACGATGATACATTACATCCTGAGTAGATTCGGTGAAAAGGGTTCCCTGATGGGAACTGTCGAAAATATCATTGTGGATCGATCATCAGAGGCTTACAACACCACACCATCAGCCGTTGAGATTAATGCGAATATTGATGAAACATATCGGAAAAACGGTTCTTTTGTTTCCATGGAGGTATCATCACACGCGCTGAGCTTGAAACGTGTTGAAAGCATCCGGTATGATTATGCGGTGCTCACCAACATCACCCAGGATCATCTGGATTTCCATAAATCCATGGATGCCTATAAGCTCACCAAATTCCATCTGGTTGAATTGCTCAAAAAAAACGGAACGGCTATCTTGAATATTGATGATAAAAGGATCAAAGAGATGATAGAGGATATACCGATCGATAAAAAAATCGTCTCCTACGGCGTTAAAAACACCCGGCAAATGCCCGATTATGCAGCGGATAATATTGAATGCGGTGTCGAGGGCATTGAATTTGATCTCTATATCCATAAAAAAAAGACCGAAAGGGTTAAATGCCCGCTCATCGGAGATTTCAACGTTTACAACATCCTGGCCGGTATAGCGCTTCTCCATCGGGAAGGGTATGAATTGAAGAAGATCCTTACTTATCTAAAATCATTCCGGGGCGTTCCGGGAAGGTTTGAACTCTATTCACATGTGGGAAATGACATCGATCTCGTTGTGGACTTTGCTCATACGCCTGATGCCCTTGAAAAGACATTAATGAACGCCCGGAAGATGACAAGGAACAGAGTCATCGTCGTCTTTGGCGCAGGAGGCGATTCCGATCGGGAAAAACGACCAATAATGGGAGGAATAGCCGGCGAGTATTCTGATGTCGTGATTGTCACATCGGATAATCCAAAATCTGAAATGCCTTTTGACATTATTAAGCAGATAGAAGAGGGAATCAACTCTGAAACGCCTTATTTATTGGTTGAAGACAGAAAACTGGCAATCGAAACGGCGATCAATCTGACAAATAAAGGGGACCTTGTCGTGCTGGCCGGAAAGGGACACGAACGTTTCCAACTGTTTGAGCATACCTTTTTGCCCTTCAGCGACCGGGATATTGCCTTTCAGATGCTGAGAACCATGAAACACTCCGCATCATAGGGAAGTGATTGTGTGACATTGGATGTTCTCCTGAACCTCATAGATAAAACAGGAAGCTGGGAAAAAGACAGGATTAAGAGCTTTATCAAAGAAACCGGACGTGACTTATCCGAAAGCGTCAGATTATGCCACGATTCAAGAATGATTGGGGATGGGGAAATCTATGTCGCAATTAAGGGAGAGCATTCTGACGGGCATGACTTTGTGAATCAGGCATTTGAAAACGGGGCTGTTCTGGCTTTCGTTCAACAGAAAAGGATATTCAACGGACCCTGTATCTATGTTGAGGATGTGGTCCTCTTCCTGAATGAACTGGCCACTGACTGGTTTTCTCAGGTATCCCCGTTTACTATTGCCATAACCGGTTCCAACGGTAAAAGCACAACAAAAGAATGGGTTAAAACATTGATGATCAATAACCTGGGAGAGAAGGCGGTATTCGCGAACGCCGGCAACATGAATACCGAGATAGGTTTGCCGATCAGCCTGATAAATGATCTTAAAATGGCTAACAAATACGCCATTATTGAGATGGGGATGGGCTCTATCGGGGATATTGATTTCCTCTCCCGAAGATATCGGCCCGATGTTGCATGCGTTTTGAATATTGGAACAGCTCACATAGGCAATACAGGAGGACTGCAGGAGACGCTGAAGGAAAAGGCACAGATTTTTGAAAACTCAAAAGAGGATGGTGTTCTGTTCTCCAATATATCTGACACCCTCTTGTCAGAGAAGGTTAAACAAGACGCTTCAGGCAGGGAAAAGATCTGGTTCGGGGATTTAAAGGACCGTAACGATGAACCCGGTGCATTCCTTGAAGATTACAAGGTCAACCCGAAAAACGGCTATTTTGAAACTGAGATCAGGATAAGACTCTTTGAGGAAGACGGGATTCAGTCTGAGCGTTTTGACATCAGGATAAAGGGTCTGTTCCACAGAGGGTCGGCATACAACCTTTGCAGCTCAATTGCTATTGTCGCAAAAGTATGTGATTTCCAAAGAAGTAAAGAACAATTAAGCGATTTGACGATCATGCCCGGGAGATTTGAACCGATTCCCTTGAAGAAAAATCTTTTAATCAGTGACTTTTACAATTCCAGCATTGAATCACTTCATTACGCCCTTGATTGTATTCATTCAATCATTCAAAACGGGCCCCTGAAGAAAATATATTGTGTACTGGGTTCAATATCCGAGACGGGGCATTTCAACACGGCTTTTCACCGGAAGATAGGTGAAATACTGAACAGCTTTGCAGTAGAAGGGGTCTTCCTTTATGTGAAAGACAGGAGCATAGAGCAAGCAGCTGAGACCTATAAAGGGGACATCTATCAATCAGCAGATAAAGTCGAAATGGTGACCCGGCTAAACAACGCCATTCAAGAAGAGACGGAATCTGTCTTTCTATTCAAGGCATCAAGAAGTATTGAAATGGAGGAGGTTTTCAACGATGTTCTGGCTTCTATTAGTTGAACTATGTTTCACAATGCCGGCTTACGCATTCTTCATCAAATTTTTTAAAAAACGAAATATCGTTCAATATGTCAGGCATGAAGGTCCTCAACTCCATAATTACAAAGAAGGGACACCAACCGCAGGCGGGGTTATCTTCATCATCATGTTTCTTCTCTTTTACAGTATTTCCCTGTTTTTCGGACCCTCAAAATTCTATCTTGAACTCATCCTGACGGTAATCCTGTTCGGAGGTATCGGATTTCTGGACGATTATCTCAGTTATAAAAACAGGAATTCCGAGGGGCTGGATGCCAAACAGAAACTGCTGCTTCAGATCGGCGCCTCTCTGATGCTGTATTTTTTAGCGTTGAACCGGGGCCATATTCCACCTAATAATATTGAACTTTACAACCTGACGATCAATCTGAGCTGGTTTTATCCAATCTTCTTTGTGTTGCTCTTAACAGGATTCTCCAATGCCACCAATCTGACAGACGGGCTTGACGGTTTAGCCGGAGGAACGGCCTTGATAACCGCCGCCGGCGCCCAGATAGTCCTCTGGCTGTCCGGGATATACGATTACTCCATGATGTTTCTGGCGGGTGCATTGCTGGGGTTCTTATGGTTCAACATCAAACCCGCATCCATCTTCATGGGAGACACCGGGGCACTTGCACTGGGTGGTGTATTCGGTATGCTGGCCCTCCTGAGCGGGCAATTAATCCCGTTTATTCTCCTTTCAACCGTTTTTCTCATGGAGTTATTAAGCGTTGTGATACAAGTATCCTCGTACAAGATCACAGGAAAGCGACTCTTTAAAATGAGTCCCATCCATCATCACTTTGAGCTCCTGGGATGGACAGAGACAACCGTTGTTGTACGTTTCTGGCTCATCAACAGTGTAGGAGTGGTTTTTGCCATCGTATCTGTTATAATATGATGCAGGGATAAAAACAATGACAGGCATGACGCATCTTATTATTCAGACGGGAAGTGGGCAGAGGAAAAATGATATTGAAGACGGAAGATCTTACCTTTGGTTTTGGTGACCAAATCCTTTTTAAAGATGTCAATATTCAAATAGAAAAGGGCGATAAGATTGCCCTTCTTGGGCCGAACGGCTCGGGGAAGACAACGTTGCTCAAAATCCTCAGAGAGGAAATGGACGGGTACAGCGGTGAAATCGTCAAAAAGAAGAACATTAAAATCGGTTATCAGAGACAGTTCCGTGTAACCGACCCCGACCGTTCTTTGTGGAAAGAATTTGAGAAGGAGTTTTCAGAGACCATTGAACTGATTGAGAAAAGTTATGAAATAGAGCATGAGCATCTCGCTTTTGAGAAAAAGATACGATCCGTCTTAAAGGGTGTCGGATTCGAAGAGGACGACTGGAACAGACCCCTTAAGACATTCAGCGGGGGAGAACTCACCAGAATCTCACTCGGCAAACTCTTCCTGAAAGATTACGATCTCCTGGTCCTCGATGAACCGACCAATCATCTGGATATCACCTCCGTTTACTGGCTCGAAGAATTCTTAAAAAGTTTTCAGGGAACACTCCTCATGGTGACACATGACAGAGACCTTTTGAACGGTGTTGTTAATCAGGTCATGGAGATTAACGCCAAAAAGATATGGGCATTCCGGATGAAATATGAGGATTATCTTCTTCAGAGACAAAGACTCAATGAAACCAGGGAAAAGGAAAGAAAGAACCTCGAAAAAGAACTTGACAGACAGAAAAAACTGGTCAAGCAGTTTGAAACCTGGTTGAATATGGGGAGTGTCAAGGCCATCAGCCAGATGCACAGCCGGGAAAAGACTGTGGAAAGACTTGAAGAGGAACTGGGCGAGATCGAAGAGATGGAGGAGACTCAAAGTCATCTCGGCGATCTGCCTCAACCGGATCGAACGGGTTATGTTGTTCTTGAGGTGAATGACCTGGCCCAAAAAATAGAAAACCATTTGATATTTAATGCCATCAGTTTCAAGATTCAACGCGGGGAGAAGGTTGTCCTCCTTGGAAAGAACGGTGTAGGCAAGACTACCCTTTTTAAAACACTGGCCGGGGAAATAAAACCGGCTTCAGGTTATTTTCAACTGGGGCATAAGGTTAATATGGCCTATCTCTCTCAGAATCTGTCCAATCTGAATCTTAACAATGACATATTCAACGAATTGCACGAACTCGTACCAATGAAAAAAGACTATGAAATACGGGCCTATGCGGGACGATTCGGATTTATAGGGGATGACATCTTCAAGACGGTGGACTTTTTGAGCGGCGGTGAAAAACTCAAACTCTCTCTGGCAAAGATGATGTTGAAAAGACCGAACCTGCTCCTTCTCGATGAACCGACAAACCATCTTGATATCGGATCAATCGAAAAGCTTCAGGGAATTCTTAAGGAATATCAGGGCGCCGTTATGATGGTCACGCATGACAGACGGCTTTTAAAGGAAGTCTCAGATAAACTGCTTGTTCTGTCCCGCCACAACATAGAAACGGTAAGAAGTGTCGATCAATATGTGAATAAACTCAAAAAGGACGCGAACCTGCAAAAAGGCAACGATAAAAACAGTCAAAACAGGCTTTCCTATGAAGAACAGAAGGCCCTCAAGAACCGGAAGCAGAAGCTGGAAAGGGAGATAGAATCAACTGAGAAACGGTTTTACGATCTGGAAAACGAAAAAAAAGAGATTGAAAAGAAGCTGTTCAGTCAGACAATAGCAGATGATTACACCAAACTCAGTCAGTACGAGAAACGCAAAAATGAGATTGACAGTGAACTGGAAGACCTCATAGAACGGTTGGGAAGCCTTGAAGAAGAACGGGAGAGCTTTTTATAAAGCACAATTCAGTGGTGCCATTAGCAGAAGAATGATACAGGGGGGATGAGATTGATAACACTTAACGGGAATGATCTGACTTTGGAAAAGGTCAGACAGATCGCATATTTAGACGAAGATTGCAGCATCGATCCCGATTGCAAAATCAACATGGCAAAAAGTCAAAAGACTGTGAGAGATTTCGTTAAAAAAGAGCAGGCGATTTACGGCGTAACAACCGGCTTCGGAGCCTTGGCAAATGTTCATATCCAATCCTCCAAATCCCTTGAACTGCAGAAAAACATCATACTCTCCCATGCTGCAGGCGTTGGGGACCCCTTGCCCAAAGAGATTGTCAAGACCATGATGCTTCTGCGGGTCAATTCGCTCATAAAGGGGTATTCCGGAATAAGATACAGTACCGTCAACCAGCTTGTGAAGATGATCAACAACAATATAATACCGTTAGTACCGGGTCAGGGGTCAGTCGGGGCAAGCGGGGATCTCGCTCCTTTGGCTCATATCGCAATGGCAATGATGGGGCAGGGCAAAGTTGATTATAACGGCTCTGTTGAAGCGGCAGCTGATATACTCAAAAAACATGATATTCCCCCGCTAATCCCCATACAGAAAGAGGGCCTGGCTCTCTTAAATGGCACACAGATGATGTCAGCCGTTTTGAGCCAGGTACTTCTGCGAGCCTACAACAGCCTGGAATGGGTTATCGTTTCCGCTTCAATGAGCATCGATGCATTAAGGGCTTCCACCGTCCCCTTCGATCCCAGGATTCACAGTTTAAGACCTCATCCCGGTCAACAATACGTCTCAAAGGAGGTCCTTGATTTCATTGAAGGGTCAACCATCAGGGAATCGCATAAGAACTGCGGAAAAGTTCAGGATGCCTATTCAATAAGGGCCATACCACAGGTATACGGCGCAGTTAAAGATAATCTGGATTATATCAAAACGGTCCTGGAGAGGGAGTACAATTCTGTAACAGACAATCCAATTATCGTGGACGGTGAAGCGCTCTCAGGTGGGAATTTTCACGGGGAACCCCTTGCCATAACATCTGATCTGGCTGCTATCGCCATTGCTGAGATGTCCAGTATCACAGAAAGGCGTATCGACCGCCTTGTCAATCCGCTCGTTTCATCGCTCCCCCCCTTTCTTGCGAGAGGGGAAGAGGGGATTAACTCAGGTTACATGATCTGGCAGTACACCTCCGCCTCTCTGGCTTCCGAAAACAAATCCCTCTCGCATCCGGCCTCTGTTGACTCGATTCCCACCTCTGCTTTTCAGGAGGATCATGTATCCATGGGCTCCATCGCCTCGAGAAAGGCATTGGAAGTTGTCAAAAACTGTGAAAAGGTTATCGCCATCGAAATAATGTTATCATATAGAGGGATAGAATATCTGAAACCTCTCGAAACCGGTTTTAGATTAAAAGAAGTACTCAAGAGAATTGCTCCGACACAGAGCAGATTCGACGGGGACAGATATTTTGGACAGGATTTTGATAACATTCTAAACCTTATCAAACGTAACGGTCCTGAGAACTATATACATTAAACGAGACCTTCAGGGAGTGATCTTGTGGAATTTTTGTTGAAAAAAAAGGAGTTTGAAAAAGCAGCCGAAAAGCTTGTGAATGTCATCCCCAAAAAGAATATCAAACCGATCCTTTCAGGAGTCAAGATCTTTGAAGAGGAAGGTGTATTGTTTTTTGAAGCAACCGACATGGAATCCTCCGTTAAGATTAAAATGGGTGCTTATGACCTTAAGGGTGGCGGAACATATGTTGTTGATGCCATTACGCTGCATGATATTGCAAAAAACCTCTTGAACGATGAAGTCACCTTCGAATTGGAATCCAACCGGGCAACAGCTCATACGGGCACTGGAGAAGTCAACATTCCGATTATGAACGCTGACGATTTTCCGGAACTTGATTTCTCTGAAAGCGGTGAACAGATCGGAATTAACCGTGAAAAGATTCTGAACATGATTGAAAAGGTCATCTTTTGTGCCTCAAAGGATGAGATGGTCCGAAATTTGAATGGCGTTTTCTGGGAATTCTCCGGAAAATATCTCCGGCTTGTTTCAGCAGACAGTTTTCGACTTGCTCTGGCAGAAGAACAACTCTTTGATGATGATGCGCATGATTCTATCATGTTTCTGATCGCATTAAAATCCATGAAAGAGATTCAAACCTTTTTAAAGAACAGTGATGAGGAATTATTCACAATCTCATATGACGGGAAGAAAATCCGCCTGGAACTGGGAAATATCATCTTTGCCTCAAGGATTGTTGAGTCTAGTTTCCCGGATTACAAAGCGGTTGTCCCCGACAGTTTTAAAACAAGACTTGTGATTAAGAAGGGCGAACTGTTGAAATCGTTAAGATTGATCAACATCATCACAAAAGAAGTAGGCGACACGGTCAAACTGGATATCACCGATGAGAGATTTCTGTTAACAGCAAGATCTCCGGACAGAGGGGATGCTGAAATACCGTTATCCGTAAAAAAAGAAGGACAGGATCTGAAAATCGCCTTTGACCCCGCCTTTTTGATAGAAGGCATTCAGCATTTTGACAACGAGGATCTTGAACTCAATTTCGTTGATGAAAACAGTGCACTCCAGATCAACGACCTCGACCTTCAGGGTTTTGTACACATCATTATGCCCGTTAAGCTCAGGACATGAGAATCGGAACAGGATATGATGCCCATCAATTCATAATAGACAGGCCCCTTGTCCTCGGTGGAATTGAGATTCCTTTTAAAATGGGGTTACTCGGACATTCTGATGCGGATGTATTGATCCACGCCATCATCGATGCGCTACTCGGTGCTTTGAATCTCGGCGATATCGGGACGATCTTCCCAAGCAGTGATGAGCAGTACAAGGATATCTCGAGCGTCCTTCTGCTGAAAAGCGTCGGAGAGATGGTCTCCAATAACCGCCACCGGATCATCAATATTGATTCAACAATAGTGGCACAGCGTCCCCGTTTGAGCCGCTATATTCATCCCATGTGCGTGAAGATTGCCAAAACGCTCTGTGTACCGGTCGAGTCGGTTAGTGTTAAGGCAACCACAACTGATCATCTCGGGTTTGAGGGTGAGGGTAAGGGTATCAGCGCACAGGCAATTGTCCTTCTGGAGCAAAGTCATGAACCTTGAGTTTGTCCTCGGTCGATATGTACCGGTCGAATCACCGACACACACGATAGACCCGAGGATCAAGATCGTTACAACCCTGGCCGGTATAATCATCCTGTTCCTACTCCAGACATTATGCTCAATCGCCCTTTTTGCAGTATTGATTGCCGTTTTGTTTATGCTCTCAAGGATCGGTGTTGTTTTGCTACTGAGATCATTGAAAAGTATATGGATACTCCTCTTATTGGCGTTCATCTTTCAGATGTTCGGTGGAACCGGTAAGATCCTTTTTTCAATGGGACCGATAACGATCACAGATATTGGAATGTTCAACTCAATTAAGGTATCAAGCCGTTTATTGTTGCTCATTGTTCTGTCTCTGGTTTTTACGTCAACAACCTCGCCGCTCAAGATAGCAGATGCCGTCGAGAGTCTGTTACGATTCATCTTTATTCCACCGGAAACAGCTCATGAGATTGCCATGATCATGACAATTGCCATCAGGTTTATTCCGGTGATCTCAATGGAAGTCAATGAGATCATTAAAGCTCAAAAATCGAGAGGCACCAGATTTGATAGCGGCGGGTTGATCAGACGGATCAAATCTTTTTTACCGATCATCATTCCGTTGCTTGTAAGCACTTTTAAACGGGCTGATGAACTTGCTCTGGCAATGGATGTGAGATGTTACAGAGGCTATATGGATGAGCGGGGAAAACCGTTGAGAATTAAATACAACAGACTCAGACTGGGTATTCGGGATTTGATCTACCTGCTTTCTTTTTTTTCCGCTCTGATTCTGTTATTATTCATGGACAGGGTGTTTTTTTATGGATGGCTTATTTGACAGAGATCTGATCAACCGTTACGACACGATTATTGGAATCGATGAGGCCGGAAGAGGCCCGCTGGCCGGACCGGTCGTCGCAGCAGCAGTCTTTCTTGACCCGGCGGACAGCAGAACACTGAATGGAAAAACGGTCGAGGATCAAATCATGGACGATTTACCGTTTTTGGATGACAGTAAAAAACTGTCCCGTAAAAAGAGAGAGACGGTTTTCGATTTCATTCAAGAGACTTCCATCTCTTTTGGCATTGGTTTAGCGAGCCAGGCGGATATTGATCGCTGTAATATCCTGAATGCGACCGCCATGGCTATGCAGAGAGCCGTTGAACAGCTGAATATCCCGTTTTCCATGGCCATTGTTGACGGTAAGTCCCTTAAACTGGCCTTTCCCAATATTCAAACGATCAAAGGGGATTCAAAATCAATCAGAATATCCCTTGCATCCAATATCGCCAAAGTCTACAGAGACAGACTGCTGATAAAGGCCGGGGAAAGGTTCAGAGAATACGGTTTTGAAAGACATAAGGGTTATGGTACGAAAGAACACCGGGAAGCCATTAAGAGAAACGGACCGCTGCCTTTTCACCGACTCACTTTCAGCCCTGTTTCCGAATCCATAGATGAAAGATTGCTTGAAGAATGGCATAATGAAGACATCATAGATGATATTAGAATGATGAGAATCCTGGAAAAAAGAAAACAACTAAATGAGGTGAATAATAATGCGCGCCTATGATCTGATATTAAAGAAGAGGAACGGAGAGGTTCTGAACAATGAGGAAATCAGTTTTTTGATCAACGGATATGTCAGAGGAGACATTGCAGACTATCAAATGGCAGCTTTCCTGATGGCCGTTTACTTCAGACACCTGAATCACAGGGAGACTGCGGGTTTGACCGAGTGTATGCGCTATTCCGGCGATACCATCAACCTTGATGCCATCAAGGGCAGAAAGGTTGACAAGCATTCCACCGGGGGCGTCGGGGATAAAACAACGCTGTCGCTTGCCCCGATGGTCGCCGCCTGTGGTGCAAAAGTCGCTAAACTCTCGGGCAGAGGGCTGGGCCACACAGGAGGTACAATTGACAAACTGGAAGCCATTCCGGGTTTTAGGACTTCTATGTCAAATGAAGAATGGATCAAACAAGTCAATGATATCGGGGTTGCCATAGCAGGTCAGACGGCTAATCTCGTTCCGGCTGATAAGAAGATCTACGCCCTGAGAGACGTAACCGCAACAGTTGACGAACTCTCACTCATCGCTTCGAGTATCATGAGCAAAAAACTGGCCTCAGGTGCAGATGCGTTCGTTCTTGACATCAAAGTCGGATCCGGGGCATTTATGAAAGACCTTGAATCAGCCAGAGAGCTTGCAAAGACAATGGTTGAGATCGCTGGCAGTTCGGGACATCAGGCATGTGGTGTCATAACGAATATGGATCAGCCCCTTGGTAATAAAGTCGGCAATGCACTGGAGGTCATCGAGGCGCTTGAAACACTTCAAAATCAGGGACCGAGTGATTTCACAGAACTCTGTATTGAGCTGGGAAAACAGATGCTTATCTTTGCACTCGATATTGATGAAACGGAAGCTGAAAAAAGACTAGAGGATTCACTCTCCTCCGGCACAGCATTAGAAAAGTTTCGCGAATTTATTTCAGCACAGGGGGGCAGCACAGAATTTATTGACCATCCGGCAACTTTAATCAAAGAGACACGACAGGATGAATACAAAGCCGGTAAAAGCGGTATTATAACAGGATTTGATACTGAAAAGATCGGCGTTGCCGCCATGACGCTCGGCGCAGGCAGAGCAAAAAAAGGAGACCAGCTGGATTTTGCCGTGGGATTCGATTTTAAGAAGAAAATCGGGGATAAAGTTCAGCGGGGAGAAGGTTTGCTGACGATTTATTACAATTCGGGGGAAAAATTGGAAAGAGCTCTGGAGATCCTCGAAGATGCCATTGTGATAGAACAAACAGATAAATGGGTCAAAAAAGATTTGATATTTGATATAATCAAGTGATATGATAAAATGAAGAGGTTTTAAAAAGGATATGGGGGTACTATAACTTTGATTACCTTAAAAAAGATAGTCCTGGGGATTTTAATGTTTATTTCCTGTGCTGTCATAGCGCAGGAATTGTATTATATACAGCCGGATGCAAATTACATCAGATTCAGGGAGCCCGACATCATAATGAACAGTGGTAAACTGATGATATCCGTCGAATCACTCCGGGAATTCGGCGCGGGAGTAACTTCATTTCCCGATTCAAAAAAGGCCTATCTGATCAATGAGACGACAGGTGACACACTTGTCATCGATCCGGTCAGAGGACTGTTAAAAAACTTTATGACACCGGTTGAGGGCACAGTAATAAATGAATCGAACACATTGTACCTGGCCTCAGAACCAGCCTTTGATTTCCTGGGATTCGATTTTATGAAGGGCGACGGCATCACATCGTTGAACCGGTATTACGCCTATAAACAAGAAGATATAATCAAACTGGAAAACGCTGTGATGAACCTTAGAACGGTTCATCTGGATTTTTCCTCTTCTTTTTTCAGTGTAGACGACATCATAAAGGTCAACACAAAAGGAAAAGAGGCTGAAATCACTGTATTTCCAGCTGATGCTTCCGACTCCTTAATCAGAGGGTTAATATTGGAAAGAAGTGATGACTTTTTTGTGAAGTTCAATCTGGATTTCAACGTACCGGTCGATTATCGAATTATGAAAGAGGATAAGCGGGTCTCTATTTATTTTTCTCATGTTGATCCGTATCTTGAAGAGATTGAGGTATTAAGTCCCGGTATTCAGTGGTATCGTAAAAGAGAGAAATTCGGTCATTCCAGGTTGAGGGTTTCCTATATAGAGATAGACACTGAAAAAGCAGACGTGCATCTGACACCTGAAATATCGCGTAACGGGCTCGGAACAAGGGAAAAACTGAGCACCATGGTCAGGAGAAACCTGGCGATAGGTGGCGTAAACGGCTCTTATTTCGATCCCACAACAAATCTGCCTGTGGGTCTTCTTATTAAGAGTGGAGAGATAGAATCAGAACCGTTTTATTATCCCAGGCCATTATTTGTTCGGACAAAAGACAACGGTTATTATATCCTTGAAATCGATACAGAGATTCACATCAGACTGGGTGGTTCGCTCTTCCTCGTTAAGGGGATTAATAAATTCAGTAAAAACGGGGATGTCATTGTTTACACCGATAAATTCGGTAAGACGGTTCCCCAGATGGCCAACAGAGAATATGTTGTCATATCGGACTCTCAGGTCATATCAAAGAGCTATACCCCCAGGGTTCCAAAAGGGGGGATGGTCGTGATGTTTTCTCCCGCCGATATTGCGAAGTTCATCAAGAACGGGGATGTGGTGGATGTTGAACTGAAGATACCCGGGTTCCCCTATGAGATAGAAGACGCCATCGAAGGCGGCCCCCCCATTATTATGGGTGGAAAGCTTGTTGAAGGCCTCGAAGGGATTAAATCAACCTACGGTCAGAAGATCATCACAGGCAAGACCCCGAGAACCGTATTAGCCCTCTCTCCGGACAGGATTGTCCTGATGGTGATTGACGGATACCAGTCCGAGAGCTCCGGTCTGACTTATGAAGAACTCGCAAACTTCCTGTTGAAGAAGGGGTTTACCGATGCCATGTGCTTTGACGGGGGCTCATCATCAACAATGGTCATCGGCAACCGTGTCGTTAACTATCCCTCGGGCGGAGAACCCAATATCCCGGTGGGTATTATCATTGAGAGGAACAAATAGAAACAGAGGTCATCATATCAGGTCTGTTAAAATACCATACCCTTAAAATAGACCGGATTTAACAAAAAATAGATTATTTGGAGGTGCTTGTTTTGGGTATACCGGTAGAAAAACGAAGAACCGTATCCTTTATTGGACATAACGGTTCCGGTAAGAGCAGTTTGGTAGAAGCAATGTTAAAGGTTTCCGGAAAGATCGATAAAATCGGGGAGACTTTAAACTACGACCCGCTGGAAAAGGAAAAGGGAACAACCCTTTCTGTGGGTTTGGGGACTTTTGAAAGCGATGGTTATGAGTTCATTGCGATCGACACCCCCGGGTTCGGTGATTTCATCAGTGAGGTCATCTCGGGAATATTCGCAAGTGAAAATGTCGTTTCGGTTGTCAACGCATCAGCCGGGATTGAAGTGCAGACAGAGAGGACCTGGCGTCAGGCAGAGGAACAGAATAAACCCCTCATGGTATTTGCCAATCATATGGACAAGGAACGGGCGGACTTTGATGCATTGCTCAGCGAATTAAACGAGCAATTTGATAAGAACATCACCCCTGTGTATCTCCCGATTGGAAAAGAAGACTCCTTCGAGGGGATCGTTGACCTGCTGAACAACTGTGCTTACAAGTATTCGAAAGACGGTTCCGGAAAAAAGGAAAAAACGGATATTCCGGCCGGCATGAGCGAGAGAGTTGAAGAGCTCAGAACCGCTCTGATCGAGGATATTGTTGAAACAGATGAAGAATTAATGGAGAAATACCTCGGAGGCGAGGAGATTGACGGCCCCACACTCGCAAGAGCGATGAAAAAGGCCTATAAAAACGGTGAAATTGTACCAATGTTGTGTGGTTCGGCTGAAAAAGTCATCGGGGCGGATATGCTGATCGAACTGTTGACATCAACAGGAACCAGCCCCATGGAAAGGTCTGCCGTTGAAACGAAGATGGTAGAGGGTGAAAAAGAGTATTCCCTCGAACCTGAAAAGGATGCACCGTTTGTTGGCTATATCTTTAAAGCAGCAGTTGATCCGTTTATCGGCAAACAGTCATTTGTCAAGATACTCTCGGGTTCTATCTCAGCGGGGAATGCTTTTGTCAATGCCAACAAAGGGACAAACGAAAAGGCCTCACACATCTATCACGTTACCGGAAAAGAACAGGAAGAGGTTGGAACAGCAGAACTCGGAGATATTATCAGTATCCCGAAGTTGAAAGAAAGTGCCGTAGGCGATACCCTTTGTAACGCCGGCAGAAAACTCATGGTGGATGCAATGGAATATCCTGAACCTATGCTTTCAAAATCAGTTCATCCCAAATCCAAGGGGGATATCGACAAGATCTCCAATGGACTTTCAAGATTAACCGAATCGGATCCCACATTCAGCTGGGAACACGACGCAGAGACAAATGACACGATTATATCGGGACTCGGTTCTTCGCATCTCAACGTCATGATAGAAAAGTTGAAAAAGCTCTTTAAAGTTGATGTCGAGGTCGGCAAACCCAAGATCGCCTACCGTGAGACCATCAAATCAACAGCGGATACAGAGTATAAACACAAAAAACAATCAGGTGGCCACGGGCAGTACGGTCATGTCAAGATCAAACTGAGCCCCAGAAACAGGGGAGAGGGCTTTCACTTTGAAGAATCGATATTCGGGGGAGCCGTTCCCAACAATTACATCCCCTCAGTTGAAAAAGGCGTTGTCGAGGCAATGAAAAAGGGCGTTCTTGCCTCCTATCCGGTAGTTGATCTTCAGGTCGAGCTCTACGACGGATCGTATCATGACGTGGATTCATCTGATATGGCATTCCAGATCGCCGCCAGACAGGCATTCAAAAAGGGAATGCAGTCTGCAAAACCGGTCCTGCTTGAACCAATCATGGATGTTGAGGTTCATGTGCCGGAGGAAAATGCCGGTGATGTCATGGGAGAAATAACGTCCAGACGAGGCCGCCCGATGGGAATGGATCAGGGGGCAAAGGGTTATCAGATCGTTAAGGCACAGGTCCCCTATGCGGAAATGCTGGATTTTTCCAATCAGTTAAGCTCAATAACAAGTGGTAAGGGCTTTTTCACCATGAAGATGAGTGGTTACGCTGAAGTACCGTCAAATGTTCAGGAAAAGATCATAGAGGAGAGAAAGAAAGAGCTGGAGGAGGAAAGTTAAACCACCCTTCAGTTTTAATCATCCCATTTTTAAAAGGTAGAAGACGCACAATAGTGCGTCTCTGCCTATATGTTGTAATATCTTAACCCAGGGGGAATTATGAAAAGAAGGATTTGCCATTCCCTGTTTATTTTTTTTATATTGATAATAGCTATTAACACCGGTTTTTCACAGGACACAACTATCCCGGAGAAAGATCCCTATGAACCGGGACCTGACGAAGTTGCTGTGGATATCAAAGCGGGAAATTTCGAATTTGTCAAAGATGAAAAAAAGGTCATTTTCAGCCACGATGTGGTTATCAACTATGAGGATCTAAGGATTGAGGCCCCAACGGTTACGGCAATCTTCATCAACGAGGATACCATCGATTATTTTCTTGCTGAATCATCCGATGAAGAACCGGTTAGACTTTACAAGGAAAAAGAGGAGTTCACAGCAAAGTCCTTAAAGGCTTACGTCAAGGAAGAGGCTTATTTTTTATATGAGCTTCGCGGTACCTACTCTGCAAAAAACGAGAAAGGGAAAAAGAATCCCCTGGTCATGGCGGCAGACAAGAGCCGTAGTAAAATCTTTGATGAAAAAAGTGTCACAGAAGCCCATGCAGGCTATCTGACAACCTGCGATCGAGTACCGCCTCATTACAGATTCCAGGCTAATTATATCGTGGTCAAAGAAAGCAACGAGATCATCGCTTACGATCTCCTGATGTACGTTTATGACATCCCCCTTCTGCCATATCCGGTCTACTTTGCCTCACTTGAGCGTAAGGCCCAGCCTGTAGAATCCTCATTCACATACACAGGCGAAGGCGGTATTCAAACCCATCTCAGATTCAACTATTATTCAAAAGGCGATGAGATCGGGTCGGTCTTCTTTGACACAGTTGGTGACGGCGATAAAAAAGGCAATACAATAGGGGCGGAGAACAAATTTACACTGCCGGACGGAAAAACAGAAGTCTATTTTTATGCGCTGCAAAAGAGCGGCGAGGCCTTTGAGGATCGGTCTCACGAGCTGAAGTTCGATATTAAAAAGAAGTGGGACTCTGGCTTTGAGGCCCTCTATTCGTTGAGGAACAATCAGACAAGGGTTGACAATGAAATCACCAAGCGGGATTCAAACTGGGAAGTTGGTCTGAAAGGACCGGTCGGTGACAGCAACTTTTCTTTTTCAACCGGTGTTAAAGAGGTTAGAAACAACAAGGAAAAAAC
>CAZVWW010000028.1:16790-21603 GCA_964631265.1 uncultured Thermotogaceae bacterium | reverse complement strand
AAAAGAGACGGGTCTTATCCGGGCAGGAGAACGTTTATTGACCACAAACGATCTCAAACCGGATGATATTGTTGCGATCAATTCCGTTCCACAAGATGATTCGAAACGAGCATCCTATCCCCTCCCCGATGGATTCAGCGTGATTGACACAACCGTGGGACCCGGAGAGAGCTTTGAACTCTCAATTGCTGCAAAGGCAATCAACGGATTGAGCGCCGTCGAATGGACCATGCATTATGACAGTTCCTTCATGAGACTCGATCCCGATTACGCATCGGATCAGATTGTCTTAACCGGAGTATTCTCAAATGCCCTCCCCCTCATTGAAAAAACCGGAAACACAATCGATATATCTGTTGCGCTGAACAACCCCATCGACATTTCAGAAGAGACCGTTATCAAAATCCGGTTCGAAACCCTTTCCAAAACCGGCGATTCAACCCTTTATTTCACCGACACAACAGCTCTCGACGAAACCGGATCAGTCATGAGTTCGGTGTTCACATCCGGGAAAGTCACTGTCACAGACAATCTGCAACCGGTTTTTCTCGGAGATTTCAATCAGGACGACATCATTAACATCTATGATTTCAGTCGCTTCGCTCAACATTACAACACTAATGCCGGAGAGGGTAATTACAACGTGCTCTACGATATCGGCCCGGCCCGGAATTATTTCCAGGGAGAGTGGAGCGGCATCTATGACAAGCCGAATCCCGATGGCAAAGTGGATATCCTTGATTTCTCAGTCTTTGCAACTAATTACGGCGAATCCAAACCACCGGAATTCAATTATCCACCGACCAAACCAGCCAATCCCAAGCCTGTTACAGGGGCAAAGAATACATCAGTAGCCCCGACTCTTGAATGGGAAGAGTGTACTGACCCGGAAGGAGACGCAATCAATTATCGGGTTTACATGGGGACCAATCCAGACCCATCGAACCTGATTGGCACCACTAATGATCCGATCATGGTTCTATCCGGCCTGGAATTTTCAACAACTTATTACTGGAAGGTCATCGCCGAGGATTCTACGGGTAATACCAGTTCAGGCGATATTTGGAGATTTGAAACCAAAGATGATGATAATCTGCCACCAAGTCCTCCCACCAACCCGTCACCGCAGGATTTAACAGAAGATGTTGCAACAACGGTCGAATTATCATGGGGATCATCGTCCGATCCAGAAGGGGGAATCATAACTTACGATCTCTACCTCTCCAGTGATCAGAATCCAGCCCTTTATATTTCAAACCTGAATCAGACCACGTACACGGTGCAGGAACTGAGTGAGGATACGGATTACTGGTGGCGGGTGGTCGCAAAAGATCCCGAATCCAATGCAACAACAAGTGAGATATGGACGTTCAAGACGGAAAAGACTGAGAACAATCCCCCGTCAGAGCCCGTTAATCCGAATCCAGTGGATAACGGGACAGAGATCTCAAGAAGTCCCACACTCTCATGGGATGCGGTCACGGATCCGGATGATGATGCTGTTTCCTATGTGGTTTACCTGGATAAATCCCCATCTCCCGCAACAAAACGGGGAGAAATAGCGGGCACCAGTCTTAACATCAGCGACCTTTCTTATTCAACACAATATTACTGGAAAGTCGTTGCAGAAGATGGCCGGGGTGGCAGAACTTCCAGTGCCGTATGGCATTTCACTGTTCAGGATGCTCCTGAAGGAGAACCGGCACAAAGAGGACTGCTTATCGGAGTCAATGATTACGGGGGTGGAGATAGTGATCTACACGCGACGGATGATGATGCAAGGGATATTCAAACCGTCCTGGAGAACTTCTCAAACGCCTATGACGTTCAACTATTAACAGGAACGGTCAATGAATCCGGCATCGTATCAGAACTCTCCGCATATTCAAGTAACAGCACGCCAGAGGACATCTTTTTCTTCCATTACTCCGGACACGGTTATTATGCCAACGGAGAATCCAGACTGTATCTGTCAAACGGCGGTGATATGAGTATGAGCGAGCTCAGGACAGAGCTGGATCAGATCAACGGGACCAAGGTTGTCGTCATTGATGCCTGTGAATCAGGCGGATTTGCCAATCTGGTCATCGGCAGAGAAATGACACGGCAGGAACGGATTGAGAACGCCGAAAGGTTCCGTGAAGGCGTTATTAATGCCTTCCGGGAAAAAACGACTTCAAGAGGCAGTTACAACTCGGAATATGAATATTATGTTCTGACCGGTTCAGCGATTAATGAATACTCGAACGAGGACGGCAATCTCAACAACGGATTCCTCTCCTTCTTCTTCGCTGACGGGATGGGGCATGTCGGTGAAAACAACCCCGGCGGGACCTTTGATTATACATACAACGCCGATGGGTATGGCCCCGGTGGTGTCAACGATTCCGAGATCACATATCCCGAGATCTATCATTATTCAAAAGACAAGGTTCAGCAATACATCCAAAGCAATTACGGAGAGACACAGACAGTACAGGGTAATCACACCAATTCTCAATTTATAATCGGTGAATTCTCAACAACGGATGATAATCCACCTGCAAGCCCCTCAGACCCCGTGCCTGCAAATAACGCTGAGAATGTCTCGCTCAATCAGTCTTTATCATGGCACTCATCAGAGGCTGATGCATACGATATCTATTTCGGTGCTTCTGAGGAGCCCCCTTTGGTGGTGTCAAACCAGAGCTTCAACAGTTACAATCCCGGTACACTGGAGAACAATACCACCTATTACTGGCAGATCGTAGCCGCTAATTCAAACGGGACAACGACCGGCCCCGTCTGGCAATTTACAACAGAAGACAACACCGTCAGCGGAACCGACGCGGAGGTCATCCTGCGATCAAGCACCCCGCAGATAACAGGCGATATTGAATTTGATTACCTCTCTTCCTATTTTGATACCGTCAATCAGAATCCCCCTCACTGGATTGTCGAAGAATACGGCTCTCTCTTTTTCACATTCAACGGTCAACGAAACTTTTCCTTTAATGCCTATGGCGTTAAGAGCTGGGGGAACGACGCAGAACTCTATATCTATATCAACGATCAACTGGCCTATTACGGCGCAATCGATCAAAGCTGGATGGTCTATCAAATCCCCGAGAGTGATTTCACCACGGGTGAAAACACCATTGAAATCTACGTGACCTGGGGCAATATGTACATCGATAAGGCCTGGACCGGGGAAACAGAAACGCCTGAGAGTCCCCCATCTTCCCCCTCAAGCCCAACGCCTTCAAACGGTGCTGTCATAGAGAGTCAAAGCCCCGCCCTTTCATGGACCTCTTCGGGAGCCACCCAGTACGATGTCTATTTCGGGGCAGATGAATCCCCCACCCTGGTATCAGAGAATCAAACGGGAAATGACTATTCACCGCAAACACTGGAAAAAGGCAGCACGTATTACTGGAAAATCGTGGCAAAGAATGAATACGGGGAAACAGAAGGTGCCCTGTGGAGTTTTTCGGTTATAGACGATGAGCAGCAGAGCGGGGTGGACTTTGAATCACCGTATACCGGCAATTACCTGCTGATCAACAACGAATCCAACGACGGCGAGACAACGCAATACACAGGTTCCCTAATCTCCCAGCGAAGACCGGTTCAACCCCGCAAGGAATTTTCAATGCCGCGAGGTCTGCCGCTTGACGCTTACAGAGTCGATCCAAGTCCGGATATTGACTTTGACATGTCAAGAGACAAGATTGTGAATAAAACCGTTACAAAAAGGAGTGTTGGAGATACAAAGGTCTTCAACACCTATAACTTCAAGACAGGGGCCAATGAGCAGATAACGGCAACACTTCAGGCGGAGGGTGCCCACAGCAAGATATGGGCCGGGAACACCTCGGAGATAAACACCTCCAGGGCACAACAGATGGCTGATGAATTTGACGCCGTCATCTATCCGGCCATCACCGGAAATTTCTACACACCTTCCGATGTCAACAACGACGGAAAGGTCGCCATACTCGTTTACGATATTCAAGACAATTTTGAGACAACCGGGAGTTATACCGGCGGTTATTTCTGGGCGGGTGACCTTTACTCAATTTATGAGGGAAGCAACGAAATGGAGATCTTCTACATCGACACCTATCCAACCATGCATTACCCGAAATCCGATCCGGTTGATGTTTCTAAAGCTTATTCCACGCTGGCCCATGAATTTCAGCATATGGTGAATTTCAACCGTAATGTCCTCGTTGAAGGCACCGATTCAATGTCCCTCTGGATGGACGAAGGCCTTTCAATGGCCGCCGAGCATTTGATCTACGGACCGCAGAGCGTCAGCTCAAGAATCAGCTATTACAATTCCTCCCCGGGAATCCGGGACGGCCATTCTCTGCTCTATTGGGACAGCGAGGGAGAAACACTGGCGAACTATTCCCTTTCATACCTCTTCATGCAGTACGTCAGAACACAGATGGGGCAGGGGAATGCCATTTACGGCGAGATCATCACAGACAACGCCAACGATTACAGGGCGATTCAAAATGTCCTGAACAATTACAAAGGCGGGAAATCCTTTGGCGACTTCATGACCGATTGGCGGATTGCCATGGTGCTTAAGGAAAACACGGGCGATTACGGCTTTGAAGGAGAGGCGGCTTTCAACTCCATTACAACCCCTCTCTATACAGGCTCAAGTAGAAATCTACGGGGCGGCGGCGGAATCATCAAAGGCCTTACGGATGCCTATTCCGATCCGGGTAACGCCGGATCAAGCATAGAATTCGTGGGCATCCCCTGATTCTGACAATCAACTAACAAAACGGAGAGACCGAACGATCTCTCCGTTTTTTAA
>CAZVWW010000028.1:0-16690 GCA_964631265.1 uncultured Thermotogaceae bacterium | reverse complement strand
CTCGTCCCTACCCCCCTCTTCAATCCTCGCTCCGACCCCCCCGGGTCGGAGCGTATAATTCACTAAACACCCCCCCCGGGTGTTTTCCGCTTTATCCGCTAGAACTCACTGAACAATACCGCTAAAACTCTCAAGCCCAAAAAGATTATGCTGCCTGCAAATCTTAGGAATAAAATAAGAATTAGGCAGATTCATGCTTGTCGGGTTGGAATAAAAATCAGGTTTGGCAATCGGCGCCTCGCCTACGATTTTACCGACATCATTCCGATAACAGAAGAGAATGGCGGCTTTTGTATGCGGCCAGATACTGCAGGCAGAAACCAGAATCTTCAACTCTCCCTCAAAGACCGTTTCCTGCGGAATCACCGAAAGGAGATCCGTGGCTTTTCGATATCTTGTCAATTGCACAGGGATCAAAAACCCCTTTTTTTCAGAGATGAATGACAGAAGCAGCTGAACGGGATAGTAATTGGACCCCTCCCCTTTTGCATCTGTCAGGTCTATTGTCAGCTTCTGAGCTCCACCAATGACTGTCTCTTCGAGCATCTTTCTAAATGCTGATGTCTCCTCAGGGTCCATTCTGAAATCATAGACCTTGATAACCGTTTTATTATCTGAATCAAACTTTTCAAACTTTTTTTCAGTCACCCTATCCCGCCAGCTCTTGTATTCTGTCCAGGGAATCCTCTCGATCTTTCTGCTTCCGGCTTCTCCGTTATGCGTATAGTCAATATTATAAACCTTGTCATCCGAGAATTCAGGCAGGAAATTCAGAATCTCTCGTTCAACAAGCCAGTATTTAGTCTCTTCCTCTGAAGCCCCGTAAACAAATGACTTGTATTGATCCAGGATTTCCTCTACAGGTTTTCCATTCATGCTTTTTAAGATAGAACCCCCGGGGATGAGATTGGCATGTGTTGACTTTGCAAGTAACTCTCCGTTTCTGTACTGCATGATGATCGGTAATGTAAAACTTGAGTGCATCTGACCCTCCCAAAAACCAAGGTAGGTCATCGGATCCTCAAACGCTTTGAAAGCCGGGGCGATTTTTTCGTAATAGTCAAAGTGGCTGAAGAACAGAGGGAGTTCAGAGACACCCTCATGTATAGCCTGAGAGAACCGCTCGAACTTTTCCTTTTGTGAAGTATCATTTTCATTTTCCGGTGCATGGGTATTTTCGGCACTTAACAGGAACCCGTCAATCTCCTTTTTAATAGTGGGTCTGTACAAAAAATCCATCCAGAACATCGATAGAAAATAAAGCAGGACTCCGAGGAGGATTAAAATGACGGGATAGGTGATGAACTCTCTTCTAACTTTCAACTCAATGACCTCCAGCTCTTAATTTTCTTTTTCTGATATCAAAGAAACTCCAGACAAACAAAGGAATTGAATAGAGCAAACTGATGGTGCCAAAGGTGTAATACGCATTATACAAACCCAGGGCATCGACCAGGAATCCACCGCCCAGATAGCCGCTGAGAAAACCGCCGCCCTGAATCACCATCCAGAAGGTGGCCTGTGCTTTATTCAGATGCTTTTCCTTGAGCTTGAAGTGAATATAATTGAATATCGAGTAATAGATCACGATATAATTCCACCCGTGCAGGATATGGACGAGTACAAGGGTTAACGGCGATACGGTTAAAGGGGTCAATAAGACCCTTAAGGCCACTGCAAAGATACCCGTCGTCAGAAGAAAGATATTGCCCATTTTATTGATGATCGACTTTGCAAAGAATAGAAAGGGGACCTCGGATATCGAAAGGACGGCAAAACTGATGCCGACAATATTTTCAGGATACCCCCTATCAGAGACCAGAACCGGTAGAAAGGCTCCGCAGAAAGAGGCATTCATAATCCCGAGCATAGCGGTTATCAACATGATGACAAAGACCTTTATACTCCCGTTTTCATCTGAGCGGTACTTCTTCTCACTCATCTTATCGGGTAACTTCAATCTCCTCGAGAAGAAAAAAGCGGCAAGGAGGGCAACTGTGACGACAACAAACATCATATGATAGCCAAACCCGATCACAAAACCAAGCAGCAACGCCGTTGAAGAAAAACCCACAGTTCCCAGCATCCTTGATCTGTCGAGGTGGATTCCCTTGTTCATGAGTGAGTTCATGACACCGGCCTCGGTAAGCGGAACTACAGAGGTCGCAAAGAACCCGTAGCCGACAAGACCGATTAACTTGGGAATAAATCCCGGCAGTAAGAAGATTCCCCAGCAGGTCACAGCCGGAATAAAGGTGATGATACCAACCGTCTTTTTTTCACCGAATTTCTTTTTGACCCAGAACCAAAAGGGGTTGGCAACAAGCGCAAGCGACGGAACAACGGCCATCAACGCGCCAAGTTGAACCGGGTTGAACCCCTCATGTTCAAAATATTGCCCCATCATATTGACAAATGCAAGATTAGAATAAATAAACCATTCAATGATTGCTTCCAATATCATACAGGTGTCCTTATTCTTTTTCCATTATCTTGTTACAGGCAGCCTTCATGGCATCATGGTTAGGGGTGTGAAAAGCGTTAATCCCCATATCACCGGCAGTTTCAACGTTTTTCTCAGAATCATCAAAAAAGGTACACTCCGTCGGTGTCAACGAGTATTGTTCAAGGATATACTCAAAGATGTCCCGATCCGGTTTGATCATCTTAATTCTGGATGAGATGACAATACCGTCAAAGATATTGAAAAAGTCATACCTTTCCTGGGCTTTTTCAAAACCCTCTTTCTGAAAATTGGACAATATGTATAGATTAAACCCTTCATTTTTCAGTTTTTTTGCTATCTCAACATTTTCCCGGATAACCGGCAGGTATTCGATGAAATGGTTCAAGGCATAGGTTATCTCCTCTCTCAAAGCCGGCTCCTCTTTCGAAAAGATATCAACGGCCTCGTCTATACTGATGCTGCCACGGTCTAATTCCTGCCAGTAGGGTGAATCCATCATAATTTCTTTTAGTTTCTTTGCCCTTTCAACATCAAACATCTGCGTCAGGATCCGTTCCGGATTCCAATCCAGAAGCACGCCCCCGACATCAAATATACAATTTCTGATCATTATAAACCTCCTGAATATTAGGATGACGAACAGTAAATATGATACCACAAAAAAGAGTCAAATAAAAAAAGGGAGGCAATCTCGGCCTCCCTCTTCCGGAATCTATCAAAATCAATCTCTGTCGTTTTTAACGCCCAGGATTCTATCATCCCCGATTTTCTTTTTCACCTTAATCCTTGCTTCTTTTCTGTTTGAAGCATCCACCTTTACAGATTGAATCCCGTCAGTCTTTAAAACATCAACTGTGTAGATCATATATTCCGCCCCCTTCAAACAATATGGATTAACAAAAGAAAAAAACACTGCTCTTATCATCTATTTTACCATGTATATTAGGACGCATTTTAAGAAAGATCAATTTACAGAATTTCCATCAATTCAATGTCAAATACCAGTTCTCTTCCAACAAGGGGATGATTTCCGTCAAGTACCACTTCATCTCCCAGAACATCCACAACGGTGAAAACGGCAACCTTACCGTTTTCTCCCTTCATATTTAACCTGAGTCCTGGTTTGAGCTCAAGATCATCTGGGAACTGGGATTTTTCAAAGACGAATCTCAATTTTTCATCATAATCTCCATAGGCCTCTCCCGGTGGCACTGTGACCTCTTTGGTTTCGCCCGGTTCCATTCCTACAACGGCCTTTTCAAAACCCGGTATAACAGTTCCGCCCCCGATCTCAAATTCAAGAGGCTCTCTCTCTCTGGAATCATCGAAGACTGTTCCGTCCTTCAGACTCCCTTTGTAATGTACCTTTACTTTGTTTCCTGTTTCGGCCTTTGCCATCTTAAAAAAACTCCCTTCAATTAACGACTACTGTATGCTCTATTGAAAAAGGGGCATGTTGCGATGCATGTTGAGCATTCCCCTCCATTTTCAATCCAAAAATTGTAACACTTATAATGATCAACGGTCCAACGTTTTATTCCAGTGTTGTTTGAGGGACACATCTGTTCATAATTCGGGTCCTGTATTTCCTGTATGGCATCCACTTCACAACTTTCGGCGCATCTCGCGCATTTTTTACAAAACTCACGAATGCCAAAATCAACCGGAGGATCGATTGCAAGCGGCATATCGGTAAATATCTTGCCAATTCTGACACAGGGACCGTTTTCCGGCGTTATAAGAAGACCGTTTCTTCCCAACTCCCCCAAACCGGCCTCAACGGCAAGCGGAATACTCAGGGCTGTATCGTTTCCCATCGACAGGGCACTATAACCCAGGTTTCTTATAAATCCCGCCAGACAGGCGATAACAAACGCCGACATGGAATAGCCCTTTCCCGTTTCGATGCAGGCCTCAAATTCCGGCGACTTGACGATAGCTTCCGGATTCATCTTGATCAAAACCACAATAACATATTTTAGCGAATCGGGTATCTCAATCTTCTTCCCATTAATGTCATGCGTATATACCCAGTCCCGGTTAAGGGTTGTTATACCGGCTTTGAAACCACCATATACTCTCACTGTCTTTTTTATCTCATCAGACATCCGTGCTTTGTCCTCGACTTCATAACGCATTTTCCCGGGAAGACCGGTGATAACATTACCATCTTTTTGCCAGCCGGACCCAAATGCCTCACTAAAATGATTGTAAACAGACCACGAACCAATTACACGGGCAAAATCCATTCTGGAATAACCCGGTTTTCCCTCATTGACAACTTCACTCACGCGTTCATACATATCGGTTTTATAAAACGGTGCGTTTTTATCGTATACGAGCCTCCCAAAGATGGAATCTCTTTGATCGTATCTTTTGAAGCGGTCTGTATCGATATCATAGTGATCCTTAATGAAATGCTTCAAATGCCACCTGCCTTTTCCCTTTATCGGACTTAAAGCTGATTGCTTTATGGCCTTGCGTTATCAATGATTTGATCGATCTCTTCATTTGACTTTCCAAATGCCGTTGTGATCTCTATCTTACCCGCAATAATCTTTTCGCGGATGGCTTCCAGTTCTTTCTTAATGACGGGATTTTCCTTCAAAAATGCCGTGAAGTATCGATTCATTGCCAAACCGACGACATTTTCTTTCAATCCCAGACTCTCATTCTGTCCGAAATCCAATTCTCCGCGTTGATACTTTTCGACGGATAAATAAAGAGAGAGTCCCACATCTTTCAGCATCGATGAGAGAATATGTTCCACGATGGCGGGGTTACTCTTACTGTAGAGCAGCTGGGCATCTGAATCAACCCCGATACTGTATCGATCCATCTCCTTTGCAGCCGAGAAGATTCCGTTTCCCGTTTTAGCTGCCACATTAAAGACAACATCGGCACCGTTTGAATACATGACCCGGGAGAGTTCCTTCCCCTTAACCGGATCATCCCAGGCACCTGCGTATGAGACGAATACCGTTGCTTCGCTGTTGACATAACGGGCCCCTTCAATATAACCTACGATGAAATCGTTGGTGATCGGTGTGTTGGTTCCCCCGAGCACACCGATCTTATCCACACCGGGATTGGTGTATCTCAGATCGGCCTTTTTTGTCACTAAGCCGGCCAATGCCCCTGCCATGAAAGAGCCTTCATTCTGCTTATAGTTAATCGCGTAAATATTGTCCGGATCCCCTGCAGTAAAGTTGACCCTGGCATCAAATATGATGTATTTCACATCCGGATAATAAGGGGCAATACGCGTGAGAATATCAACCATGGGCCAGGTTCCGACAATGATCAGATCGTATATCCCACTGCTTGAGATATCGTCCAGTGTTGGTTCCCACTCACCCGGATTGTAATTCATCTCAATGATCTTAATCTCTGCTCCGAGTCTCTCTTCCATCATCTTCATGCCACCGGCAGCGGAATCGAAGAATGACTTATCCCCGAGATTGCCGTTGACGAGCAGGGCAATGCTCATCTCGTCATTCACAGTCGCGGTTGCAGTAATAACCGCTAACACAATAATGAAGAATACTATCAATACTCTTTTCATAAAAAAACCTCCTGATTCTTCTGCTATTTTTTTATAATTGCTGATTTTTTCCACCGGTTCTGTTTTATAGTACCATATCGGCAATCAAAGAAATTTTCTGATAACACCTGCAAGCGATTCGTGGGAAAACGGTTTGGGCAGATAATCGTTCATGCCTGCTTTGAGGCACTTGTCTCTTTCTTCTTTCAGGACATTGGCTGTCACAGCTATTATGGGTATGTCCTGGTTAAATTGTCGTATTCTACCGGTTGTTGCATAACCATCCATTTTGGGCATTCTTAAATCCATTAGAACAAGACAGATTTTCTTATGTTGCAAGATCTCTAACGCTTGCTCCCCATTTTCAGCTTCAACAACCTCGATTTTATCTGACAAAGACCGTAAGATCTTCTTTGTCAACAGTCTGTTAAACCGGTCATCTTCAACGATGAGGATTTTGGCATTGCAATTGCGCAGTCTTTTCAGCTCTTCACCGGAGAAAGTTGGGATTGGCTCTTCCTCTGAATGCTCATCAAAAGGCAGTTCCAGTTCAAAGAAGAAGTTGCTTCCCACCCCGTATTCACTTTCCAAAGACAGAGAGGAATTCATTTTATGAAGCAGGCTGTTTGAGATCGAGAGACCCAGCCCAGTCCCGCCGAATTTCCGTGTGATGGAATAATCCTCCTGGTTAAAGGCCTCAAAGATCTTCTTCTGATTTTCCTTTTTGATTCCGATGCCTGTATCCCTGATTGAGAAGATAAGAACAATCGTCTTCTTTTTGCGATTCATATTTAAACAGGAAACGGAGAAACTGACTTCCCCTTCTTCAGTGAACTTAACGGCATTCACCAGTAGATTCAACAAAATCTGTTTCAACCTGACCGGATCAACCGCCACGAAACGGGGGAGCTCAGCAGGAACGGATTCTGTCAGTTTGATCCCTTTTGCAACAGCATTATGATAAACGATCTCAACTGTGTTCTTTAGAAGGAGCTTTAAATCAATTCTTTCCTCGTTCAGTTCAAGTTTTCCGGCTTCGATCTTTGAAAAATCCAGTATGTCACTGATGATGTGCAGCAGCGTTTTTCCTGAGCTATGGATAACATCGATGTATTCTTTCTGCTCAACATTCAGAGGAGTGTTTTCCAGAAGCTGGGAAAACCCGATGACACCGTTCAGAGGGGTTCGTAGTTCGTGGCTCATATTGGCCAGAAACTCACTTTTTGCCTTGCTTGCTGCCAACGCCTTTGTTTTCTCTCTTTCCAGTTTTTCGTTGATCGATTTGATCGTTTCTAAATTCTTCCTTTCCTTTGTCTCATTCAGTTTCCTCGGAGAGATATCCCGGACCCATTCGACAAATAACTCGACGTGATCCCCTTTGAATGTGATGGGGATGACCCGGATCTCATACCATCTGTTGTTCGGGAGTTTTGTCTCGCAATGATAGGGTCTCCCGGTCTTAAGGACAACCTTCGCCTTGCAGTCCGGGCAGGGAGAATCGAATCCCCGGTAGGTTTTATAGCACTTCGTATTCAACTGCCTCTTTCCCCTTTCAACAGCCGCAAAACCATTCCAGTTGCTGTATATAATGTTCATATCCGAATCCTGGATGGAAACCATATCCGGAATAACCCCAAGCATCGCCTGAAAACGCTCTTCACTCTCTTTAAGGGCATTTTCAGTTTCCTTTCTTCTTCGTATATCCCGGATACTGGCAAGGATCAGATCTTTTTCCCGTTCAAAGAGAGTGGCGTTGACAGAGACCTCAATCAACTGTCCCTGTTTATTCTTATGGATAGTGTCTATTCGTACTCTGCCTTCAGCAGAAACCTCATTTAAGGCATTTTTGTTCCTTTCGACATATTCTTCAGGAGTCAACTCCAGGATGTTCTTCTTCAACAATTCTTCCCTTGTATAACCAAAAAGCTCGCAGGCAAATCTGTTGACTTCCCTGATATTCCCCGATTTATCGTTGATAAGAAGGGCATCATTCGATTCCTCGAAGAGATTTCTGTATTTTTGCTCACTCTTCCGCTTTTCAAGGAACAGGCCGACAATATCTGCGTAGAGTTTGGCAACTTCCGGATTTGTCAGGCTTTTTCCTCTCTCAAAAAGCAAGGTGAAATCCCCGATAATCGTCTGTTCTTTGCTGATACGGATGATATAGACAAAACCAAGGTTAAAAGCAGCTTCAAACTCCTTCAATGAGTGCTCTGTCACAGAGTTATCGATATACGCTGATAGACTCTCAAATCTGACGACTCTTCTCCCTCTGACCATCTCCAGCTTCTCAGGACTCGGTTTCCAGGTCTGATCGTTCAAATTAAAATGCAGGATATCTTTGATTCTCTTATATTTGTCCGAAAAACCGGCCACTGCCACTGTTTTCAATTCCATGGAATCCTCAACAAACCGGTTTAAAGCAACGTATGCAGCGCCGGTTAAGGCGCGCATCTTATCCGCCACCATATTCAGATCAACATCGCTCCCCTTGAGGAGTTCCTCAGAAGACTCCGAGAGTTTTTCCCAATGCTGTTCGTTTCTAATTGTCATCACTTCCAAATATTACACAATTTCTGATTATAAATCTTGTTAATTCCATTATACCGAAAAATTGTTACAATAAGAAACGGTTTAACCAATAGTGTTTATAACATGCATCGACAACGTTTACGGACAACCCGGGTTAATCATCTAAGCAGGCTTTTTGGTTCACTCTCTCATCGATTCTTCTTGTCATACTGTATGTATAGGGTACGAAATGCTTTCGCCAAAAACGGTTCCCGGAAAGATTAAAGGATTCAAAATCAACCCCCAGGCGCTTTACTTCCTGCTCAAGAAGCCATCTTTGAATCCATTTCAACAAAGCAGAACCAATCCCTCTCCCCCTGTAGCTTTCATCAATATAAGCTCCGGTGATGTTCTTGACAGAAGGATGTTCAGATAGGAAGGATTCACCTGTTCCGGTTATCTTCATATACCCGACGGCCCTTTCCTCATCAAGACAAATCCATATCTCACAGTCTTCCTCGATGAATTCATCAACCAGCTCCTGGATTTCATTCGGCGCGTCTTGTGGCATAAAGAGCGGAGATTGATGATAGTATCCACCCTCTTCGGAATAGAGGTCTTTTAAGCGATAAACATCATCTTCTTCAGCCTTGATTATCGTGTAATTCTCGATGGAAACCTCCGGCTCAACCACCGGTTTTATCGCTTCCACACATCTGTTTCCAAATCCCAGGGCAAACCAGGTATTAACCAGTTGATGATCCAGACAAAAAAGGGTGATCACATGAGAATAAAACGCCTCTCTCACCCATCGACCAGCGGCTTCAGCGTAGAGTTTTTGATAAATCCCGGGCTTATTAACTTCAACAGCGCAGTGCCCATACAGCGGGACATAGATCCCCCGACTCTTTCCAAACAAACAATCACACTTGAATCCCGAGAGGAAGCCAACCATCTCATCCCCGGAAAAAACAGCAATCCCCGCCCCGGCCTTAAAAAGGGAATGTACTTTTTCTTGAATCCCGGGTTTAAATTCATGAAAATCCGGCAACAGGGAAAGTCTTTGCCGTTGCTTCTTGTAATCCTTTGACAGCAATTCAACGGCCTGTTCCGTGAAATCGCTGTGAACACTTCTGATGCTCATCTCCTCATTGGCAGTCATATCAGTCTTTTTCACTTTTTCCCCCTTAAACCCCTAAAAGAAGGAAGTAATGCCAGCTCGAATACCCGCCAAGGATATCTTCAATCTGTCTGATCCGGATGATCTCAAAGTCCGAAAAGAGTTCTAGGATATCATCGTAGTTGACATAGAAATGGGGTAAAGTCGTACCATCTTCCTCTTTTTTCATTCTCACGTTCTGATCAACATAGACAGAATCCCCGGCAGTATATGAATAGGTCTTTTTGGATATCAGCGTTAGATAGACCTCTCCACCCGGTCTGATCACACGCTTGATCTCCGATATCACATGCATCAACCCCGCTGTATCAACATGATAGACGGAGTGATAGGCGAGCGCCGCATCAAACGAGCGTTCGGAAAAAGGCAGATTGACCACATCCCCTTTTATCACATCCAATTCAAGTCCTCTCTTTTCCCTTTCCCCCCTGAGGACTTTCAACCCCGAATCGGATAGATCATACCCGGTTGCCTTAAACCCGTTCTCAGCAAAGAGAAGGGTATGCCGGCCCATCCCGCATCCCAGGTCCAACACACTTTCATAACCTTTATCTTGCCATCTATGAACGAGATAATAAATATCCTCAGATGGCGTCATCCAATATCCTTCGTTGACTTTATCCCAGTTCCAGGGTTTGTTTGTGATCATCTGTTGCTTCTCCTCCCGTCTCTTTTTCAATATCGATTATTTTAAAGTGAAGCCCCGTCGTATCTAGTTTCTTTCCTACTCCGTACACAACAAAGTGAGTGAACCGTTAATGATTCATTATACAGGGTGTGTTTTCACTTTGCAAATCTGAGAGGTAATCGGAGGGGGACAGGGGATCAGGGGGACAGGTCCCTTGATTACGAATTCATAATCAAGGGACCTGTCCCCCTGATCCCCTGTCCCCCTGATCCCTAAAAGTTGTGATATAATCCTTCGAAAAAGGTCTTTGGAGGGATTCGATGAAAACAAAACGGGCACTTCTTATCGCTACAGCCATAATCGCCTTGATTTTTATTGTGTTGATGATTATTAATCTGATTCATTACAACACCGGAAAAGATGAGATCATCAACACGAATCACATGATCAATATAAACCGGGGCCCTCAGATTTGGGGTCGTTCAAAATGGACCTATCGTTTTTATGTGGAAGAAGAGGCATCTCAGAGAATCCTGGTATCTTCAAGTTTACTCGGAAGACAAACAGAGATTACTATATCGGAAAAAGATGGAAATGAGATTTTTTCAGAGTCTGTAGGTCGTGAAAACCGGGAATTCAGTGATTTAACCCTTAAAAAGGGGTATTACACACTGACAATCTCATACAAAAAAGGTCCTTTGAATCATTTACTCTTTTCATTTGAGGGGGATGAGGCAACATTTTCACAACAGTTGTCCGAAAATTATGAGATTATCCCGGAAAATCCTGAAAAAGGCTTTAACTGGAAATACATCATCTACACACCCGATAATCCATCCGACAATCCCCATATACTGGTGGAAACAAACAACACAGGGAGACCCTCTGATGATATGGCTGTGCATTTGAACAAGGCAATCAATGACATATCCTGGAAGTCCTCTTTTGCAGACAAATTGGGTTCTCCTTTTATTATGCCTGTTTTCCCGCGGTATCCCGATGACTATGATTATTCACACTCCTTTGACAGAAAAACACTCTATACCGACCATCAAGATATTCAACGGTTGGACCTTCAGCTCCTGGCAATCTTTGAGGATGCAAGGGAGAGGTTGAGTGCGAAAGACATCGAAACAGCTGATACGATGTTGATAGCCGGCTTTTCATCCTCAGCGTCTTTTGCCTCAAGATTTACCATCCTGCATCCGGACAGAGTCCGGGCCATGGCTGCCGGTGCTCCGGGGGGATGGCCCATTGTTCCGGTTAAAGAATATGACGGAAAAAAGCTCAGATTCCCTATTGGACTCTATGGTCTTGAAGATTTTCTCGGCAGAGAGATCGACTTAAATGAACTTCGTAACACCCCCCTGTTCTTCTTTATGGGAGCTGAAGATCAGAACGACTCAGTTGTGTACCGGGATTCATTTGACAAAGAAGACGAAGAATTAATATTTGAACGCTTCGGAAAGACACCGGTTGAAAGATGGCCGGCTGCCAGGGAGATTTATGAAAACGCCGGAATGAATGCGAAATTCAAATTATACCCTGATATAGGTCACAGTTTTTCTGGGGAAATGAAAGAGGACGTTTTGAATTTTCTGAAAACCCATCAGTAAGAGGTCGTCAATAGTCAAATCACCGCTATTAAAGAAAAGAGGCTAACGAAATGAGCTTTCTAATTACAGGTGCCACCGGGAATGTTGGCAGGTATGTCCTTGAGAAAACAACGCTCAAAGAAACAGTTGCCGGAATCAGCAGCGAACGCTCAAGGACAAAAATTCCAGACACACAAGATTTTAGAATAATAAGATTCGGAGATGAATCCACTTACAAGAGCGCATTGAAGGATATCGATTATGTGTTTTTGATGAGACCGCCTCATATTTCAAATATCAAGAGAGATATTTTGCCTTTTCTTAAAGCAGTCAAAGAGAGGGGGGTTCAACACATCATATTCCTGTCTCTTGCTGGAGCGGAAAAAAACAAATTTGTCCCCCATCATAAGATTGAGAAATACATCACTGATTTAGAGCTAAACCATACCTTCCTGAGACCGACCTTTTTCATGCAGAACCTTTCCACCACCCATCTCGATGAGATAAAAGCAAAGCATGAGATCATCGTTCCGGCCGGAAAGGGCAAAACAAATTTCATTGATGTCCGTGATATAGCCGAAGCCGCTGTGGCCGTTGTAGGTAAAAGGGAACACATCAACAAGGCCTACACGATTACCGGAGCCGAATCCTACACATACGATGAAATCGCAGAGATAATGAGCCGGGAATTGAATAAACCAATTGCTTACAACAACCCGTCGGCTATTCGTTTCTTCAAGGAGATGAGGAGAAAAGGGCATCCAATGAAATATATTTTTGTGATGATCGGCATTTACTGGACCACCAAATTTGGATTAGCCGATATAAGAACAAGCGACCTGGAGAAGATCATCGGTAGAAAACCGATCCCGTTTTCCGAATTCGTTCGGGACCACGCTGAACTCTTCTCTTGATAAAACGTTGTGCCCGATTATCAACTTTAGGGATTATTCCACCCCCTGATCTCCGTCCCCTGTTTTTTGCCCGGTTTTACGAAAAAGGAAAATCCTTCATAAAAGGTTTCCCAAAATGCTTGGAAAGCTCATTCGGCGTCGCCCCTCGGTTGACCCACTTTCTGGTGTTGTTGATAGCAGAGGCCAGCACTTTGGAGAATGCCATAACGGCATTTTCGTCTTCTATTTGATAACCCTCAGCATCCAATATTCTGAAGATATCCGAAGGGTAGGAGTCAAACTTAAGAGCCAGTGTCACATTATAGATGAGTTCTTCTATCTCTTCCTCCGTTAAGCCTTCCCTGTGTTTCTTAAAATAATCCTCGATTTTCTTATAGGCTTCTGAGGTTGGATCGATAAAATGCTCCGCATAAATATAAATCTCATCCTCAGTCGGGATATAATAGGGTTTTTTCGAAGATGCTTCCAACAACTCGAGATAGTCTTCATGGTCCAGGAATTCATGGATAATATAGTTTCCCTCATTCCAGAACTCATATCCCCGTCTCTGCATCTGTTCGATAAAACGTTTGATATCCTCTTTTTTGATGCTTTCCTCGTTGTACTTGTCCCAGATATGCAGGAACTGATCTATGGAAAGGCATCCATAAAGATTTGTCAACCCTTCGAGATAATCCAGGAGCGTATCGTTGACCGTTGTCTTCAACATGATTTCAGAAAGGTTTAGCATAAAGTAATCGTTGAGGGGAAAATGCGTTAAGGCCATGTGCTCATCATCACTCTTCTCTTTTATCACTACATATCCCATCTCGATCAGGAATAACGCGTCATCTTCATCCACTTCATATTCATCAAAGAACGGCATTTCCTGTAACGAATCGAGAAATTCCTCATCAAACTCATCCTTGTAAGTTTCGATAATCACCTTAAGCAGGAAGAGAAACTCATCCAGCAACAAATATTGCACGTCAACCTTGAAATGATCAACCAGGACACCGGTTATTATTGCAGCTATCTCTTCCTTTTTCATCTTCTTTTTGACAGCTAGTTTGTGACGTTTAGCCACATCGTAGAGCTCGTCTTTTCGCAGAAGCAGCAGCGTACTCCTAATCAACTTCTCCTCATTGTATTCTTCGCCAAAAGCCAATTTCCACACCCTCTTTTGATTCAGATTGATAACAACCCCTGATAATTGGTTCATCCGGTTGCATCTTTCAATTCATTATAGCATTAATTAAAGACAGCTCCATTCCAACCGGTTATAAAAACCCATCTTAAGCCATCTTTTTCTCCTGCTATCCACCAAGCACGATGATTATAACAAAAAGCCGTACATCATTCCGGTTTTTTTCTTTCAAGAACAAACGCAGACGTTACTCAATGCTGTATAATACAGAAAACAACGGGCCATTTTTTCAAGGCTTATCACCGGTTTCAAATAAGAAAGGAGAGACCATATGTACGATATCATCATCATCGGAGGAGGCGTCATCGGCTGTTCAATCGCGAGAAAGCTCAGCCGGTTCAAATTAAAGACAGCGGTTCTTGAAAAGAGTGACGATGTGAGCAATGGCGCTTCAAAGGCCAACAGCGGCATTATACATGGAGCGTATGCGGCCAAACACGGAACATTAAAGGCTGAGATGTGCGCGAAGGGGAATCAATACTTTCAGCAACTGGATGAAGAACTGCATTTCGGATATCGAAAAACCGGCGGATTTGTCTTAGCCTTCAACAAAGGAGATTTAAAACAGGTTGAAGCCTTGAAAGAAAACGGGATCAAAAACGGTTCAAACAAAACAGAGATTCTCAACAAAGATCAGATTCTTGAGATGGAGCCTTCGATCAACCAGGCGGTGGAATATGCCCTTTATGATCCGGATATTGGCATAGCCTCTCCTTACGAATATACCATTGCCCTGGCCGAAAACGCCGTTGGAAACGGGGTGGAACTCTTTCTTGAAAATGAAGTGAAGGACATCGCCGTTGAAGACGGTTCGTTTACAATAAAGACCAATCAAGCGACTTTTAAAGCAAAACGGGTCATCAACGCAGCGGGAGTCTATTCGGACAAGATCGCCAATATGGTTGGAAGCGATGAGTTCAAAATCATTCCGAGAAGAGGCCAGTATCTCATCTTTGAAAAGGATTCGGGAAAGCTGTTAAAGAATGTCGTCTTTCAACTCCCGACGGAAAAAGGCAAAGGCGTACTCGTTACCTCGACCTATCACCGGAATTTGATGGTCGGCCCCGATTCTCAGGAGATCTTTAGTCGGGAGGACACCGGAACAGACGTTGAAAACCTGACATACATCATCGAAACAGCGCAATTGTCCGTGCCTGATATATTAAACAACAAAATCATCCGCTCTTTTTCGGGGATCCGGGCAACACCGGATACCGGAGATTTTATCATCGCGGAGAGCCAAATCCAAAACTTCATCAACGTCGGGGGGATAGAATCACCGGGACTTACCTCCTCACCGGCCATTGCAGAAAGGGTTATCGAAATACTCAAAGAAACCGGGCTGGAAATGTTGAAAAAAGACGCCAAAAAGGGGCCGGATACCTATAACCCATACAGAAACCCCATCATCATCAAAAAAGACCTCTCCAATAAAGAAGTCAACAGATTGATCAACATCGAATCTTCCCCGGAAAAAATCATCTGCCGTTGTGAAAGAGTCTATGAAAAAGAGATCGTGGATGCCTTGACAAGAAACATTGACGTTAAAACACTGGATGCTGTCAAAAGGAGAACAAGAGCCGGTATGGGATACTGCCAGGGAAACTTCTGCGGCCCGAGAGTTAAAAAGCTGATTGCAAGAGAGAAGGACATTCCCGAAGAAGAGATTCACAAGAGTTCCGGATCCGGAGACAATATGGAGAGGGTTCAGAATTTTTACAAGCTGGTGAAAGAAAAAAAGGATTAAACTGGAAAGCTTCATGAGTAATGAGCATCGTTAAAAGAATGCTTGACTGACAACCAGTTCGATAAACAAATCAAAAAGGGGTCGAAAATGTACTATTTTTCAATGTTCATCGTCGTCATATCCTCGGTCATTTATCATCTATCACAAAAATCAATCCACAAAGAAGCGAACCCCTTCTTTTCTCTGATCGTCACGTACGGGGTTGCCCTGGGAATTTCATTGCTCCTGTTCTTCCTGTTTTCCAGAGACACAAACATGGGAGCAAACATCAAAAACATCAACTGGGCGAGCCTTGTCCTCGGGGGCTCGATTGTCTTTCTTGAAATGGGATACCTGCTTGTCTATCGAACCGGCTGGAGCATCAACATCGTGGCATTGTTCAGCAATGTGATTACCATCATGATACTAATCCTGATCGGTGTGCTTTTCTACAAAGAAAAACTGACCCCTTTAAACGTCCTTGGCATCGTTATGAGTATAGTAGGACTCATCCTCATGAAGAGATAAAACCCCCTCCGTTCTCTCAAAACGAAGGGGGAGGATTTAATAAGGAAGTTTTCCAATCAGCTAAACTGTTTAAAATTCATCCAGCTGACTAAGATAACGGCAATCGGAAGGATAATAGAAAGACTGATAGAACCGGTAAAAATATCAACAACAAATATCACTGTATAAACAATAAGGGCCCACTTTTTCATGAACCACAAACCAAGCATCAGAACGATTTCAAAGATCGAAATCGCCAGTAACACATAGCCAGCCGCCTGATCGGTTGACATCAACTCAAAGCTTTCAACAATCCCAATCACGCCACCAACTAACCCGATTGCCACAGCGATCATGATAATAATTGGCGGTAGCTTTTTCGTATCCATTTAGAATCACCTGCCTTTTCGAGTTCAATTCAATTATAACATC
>CAZVWW010000027.1:2562-22172 GCA_964631265.1 uncultured Thermotogaceae bacterium | reverse complement strand
TCTTCCCTTTTTCAGTATGAATAAAACAAATCAGAGGGACAAAATCAGGGGGAGTCGGTGCGAGACCGGGAAGGTTATTCACCAAGCCCCTACATTAATTTAAATAAAAAAGTGTGCCTGTTTTTGGCAGGCACACTTTTTTTCTATTAGAGTCTGTCGTTCAAAAGCTTATTCTTTCGCTGCTTTTTCCTTTTTGGCCGCTTTCTCTCCGGAACGATCGGTGTAGTGGGTGTGGAGTAATTCATGGGCCTTGTGGCTGAGTGGTTTTTCCAGGAACTTGTCGTACAGTTTTGTGATGGACGGGTTCTCGTGGGATTTTCGGATCTGTTTCGTTTCATCGATGTTGTATATCCCGTTGGTCCGCTTCTGAAGGATCTCCCCGTCAAGACTGTAAGGCTCTCCGCCGCCGCCGATACAACCGCCGGGACAGGCCATGATTTCGACAAAGTGGTAGAAGACCTCGCCACGATCTATCTTTTCGACGAGTTTTCTGGCGTTCTCCCCGCCATTGGCGATGGCTATCTTGAATTCAGTCCCGTTGAAGTCGATAGAAGCTTCTTTGATGCCTTCCAGGCCTCTTGCGGGGTCAAAATCGACCTTCGGAAGGGGCTTTCCGGTTCCAAGTTCATAAGCCGTCCTGAGGGCTGCCTCCATAACACCGCCGGTAGCACCGAATATAGCTGCGGCACCCGTTGATTCACCAAGCGGATCGTCGTATTCCCGCTCATCAAGGGAGGCGAACGGTATCTTCTGAAGCTTGATCAGCTTGCCAAGTTCGCGTGTTGTCAGAACGAGATCAACGTAGGGATCGCCGTTTTCCATGGCGTGCTGTGGTCTCTTTGCCTCGTCTTTCTTTGCCGTACAGGGCATGATGGAAACACTGAAGACGTCTTCCGGCTTCACGCCAACCTGATCGGCAAAATAGGTCTTGATAACCGGTCCCAGCATCTGCTGCGGGGATTTCGCCGATGAGACGTTGTCTTTGTACTGCGGATATTTCTTCTCCATCAGGTTGATCCAACCCGGGCAGCATGAGGTGAACATGGGGAATGGTCCGCCCTCCTTGACTCTGCCGAGCAGTTCCGATCCTTCCTCCATGATGGTCAAGTCGGCTGAGAAGTTGGTGTCGAAGACGTAATCGAAACCGAGTTCTTTCAACGCGGCAACCATCTGGCCGGTTGAGATATCCCCGGGTTTCATGCCGACTTCTTCACTGATCGCCACCCTTGTTGCCGGTGCTGTCTGGACGACAAGGACTTTGTCATGTTTTTCAAGTGTCCGTTTTGCTTCTCTTACAGCCGAGTTCTCGGTAATTGCGCCCACGGGACAGAAAAGGGAGCACTGTCCGCAGTTAATGCAGTCCGTATCGTTCAAGGGGAGATCAAATGCGGTAAGGGGAAGGGTTTCATACCCTCTGTCGGCCATACCGTATATGTTCATTCCCTGAAGGTCCGCACAAGCTCTGACACATCTTGTACAGGCGATGCATTTGTCCAGGTCGCGGACGATGGAAGGTGAACTGTCGTCATATTCGTGTTTCTCCACTGTTCCCTGTGGAAAGATGGGTTCAACGTCATAGCTGTAAATCAAATCCTGCAATTCGCATTTTCCGTTCGATTCACATGTCATACAATCATTTGGATGTCTCGAAAGTATGAGGGCCAGGTTGAGTTTCCTCGCATTGTAAACCCGGTCTGATGTCGTATTTATCTCCATACCATCTCTTACCATGGTGACACATGCAGGTTGGAGGTTCCTTGCACCTTCAACTTCGACTACACACATTCGGCAGCCTCCGGTGGATTCCAATCTGGGATGATAACAAAGTGTTGGTACGTCTACGCCTGCCTTCTTACATGCCTCAAGAACTGTGACATTATCAGGCACTTCGCAGTTACGGCCGTTTATCGTAATCTGAACCGTAGCCAAAAAAATCCCCTCCTCAAATATAATCATATTTATAATTGTTAACCATTGCTAACCCGCTCTATTACTACATTTATTATAATGTATTGGTGCATCAACTGTCAAGCGATTACTTTGTTAAAAAAAGTTTCTTTTTTTCACATAGAGCTGTAACTTCCTTGGCCTGCCGCGAGCTGTTCCCGGCCCCGACAAACAATAGCACTGTTTCTCCACCGGCTGTTTTCAGGAGGGTGGTCAGGATCTCATCGGGGTTGCTGCAGATGGCGATCGACTTTCTTATTGCCCTCATACGATCAAGAAAAAGTCTGAAGGCTTCCGGTTTTTTCTCTTCGTAGGCGGAAAAGACAGGGAGCACAATGAGATGGTCGATGGTGGAAGAAGCCAGGACATCTGCAAATTTATTCATATCCCGTTTCAGCCGGGTGTAGCGGTGGGCCTCGAACGCGAGGATGAGTTTCGCCCCGGGCCACTTCTTTCTCAGGCTGTTGACGGTGAACGCTATCTCAACGGGGGTATGCGCATAATCATCGATGATGGTTAATCCGTTCTTGTGATAGCGTAGTGAGAGTCTTCTGTCAACGTTTTCAAACGACTCGAGCGCCCCGATTGCGTCGGAAACTGCGATGCCGTTCATCTCCGCCGCTTTGATGGCGCAAGTGGCGTTTATCCTGGTGTAGGGGTTCAGGAAGATCTCCAGGTTGTCAAACCGGTCTCTGTAAGTCTCCTCGTCAAATGTTATGGCGTTGTCAACGCCGTTCTCCAGTCCGGTTGGTAAAAGGGAGCGATCGGCATTTTCGACAAAGCGCATCATGGAGGCGCGATATTTTGTGAAATCCTGTGCGTAATGCTCGAGATGGTCTCCTCTCAGATTGGTGACAACGGCCAGATCCGTTCGGACATCTTTGAGATAGCCATCGCTTTCGTCTATCTCAGCTACAACCGGACCGGTGCCATAATGGAAATTGTCATAGGCCAAATCCTCATGTTTGCCGCCGAGGATAGTGGTCGGATCGTTTCCGTTCTTTTTCAGGATGTGTGAGAGCATTGCGGTTGTTGTCGTCTTCCCGTCTGTACCGGTTATACCGATCACCGTCTTGTCCTGCCGGTTCAGGAGTTCCTTCAAAAAACACAGCCTTGGAATACAGCGTATTTCTTTTTGTCGTGCCTCAACCATCTCGGGGTTGTTCCCGGCGACGGCCGGCGTGTAGACGACGATGTCCGGATTCTTCACATTTTCCTTCCTGTGGCCGGTCGTGATCGTTATTGTGTTTTGGTCTTCTGTTGTGATCGACCTCATTCTCCGGGTAAGTTGATTTTCTTTGTCTGTACTGCCACTTACCCGATACCCTGTGAAATGAGCAAAGAGGGCGACTCCACTCATTCCTATTCCGCTGATACCTATGAAATGGACCTTTTCCAAATCCACACCACCTCATGTCTTATTCAACTTCCGCCTTATTCTACCATAAATTCGATTTTCCCTTGTGATATAATCATAACGGGAAGTGATGGTGTGAAAAGGCTTGCTGTGTTGAGTGTGTTACCGGTGACGTTGACCCTCATCTTTTATCTTCTTTTTAATCATGTTTTGCACCCGGAATTGCTTAAAAGACCCGGTGGCGTTGGGGAATATTGCCAGGTATCGATGCCTTTTTTTTACAAGGTTCTTAGGATAGATGGTGCTGATCTTGTTATTAGAAAAAAAGGCGAACTGACTTTAAAACTGACATCACCGGCTGTGAGGATCTTTTACGCCAGACCCGGCCTTTTTGATCATCAAAATGTCCTGTCTTTTACAGTGGCGCTTCATTCCCCGGATGAGGACAATGATGGTTATCCGGATGTCGCGGAGCTTTACGGGAGGGATTGTTCCGTCTTTCGGGACTGGATGGTCTACATTGCCATGTCTCAGAAAGCCACTCCCTCGGACAACTGGTTTCACCGGGATTGTTCCGGGCTGATCCGGTACAGTGTTATTGAGGCCTTGAAGGTGCACGATGGTTCGTGGAGCCGTGAAACCGGTTTAAGGGCCGCGTATGAGGGGGATGTTTCTGCTTTTAATTATCCCGATATTCCCGTTCTCGGGTCGCGCTTTTTCAACACAATGGACGGTTTTCAAGGCTTTGCCGATGCGAGGAATCTGCTTTTGCATACGTGTGAGCTGATTGGCCGGGACCGGACTGCCGCCAAAAAGGGGGATCTGTTTTTTTTCTATCATCCCCAGGATCACGTCTTTCCGTATCACTCTGTGATCTATACGGAAGAGGGGGTTGTCTACCATACCGGCCCCACTGATGATTCAGACGGGTTTATGAGGCTGTGGAAAATGGAGGACTATTTGAATGCGGCTCCTCTTGTATGGCAGCCGGTTAAAGAGAACCCGAACTTCCTGGGGGTTTACCGGTTTAGGTTTTTGAATGATTGAAATCGTATTCTATATACATTGGGAGTGGTCTCTATGAGAAGATTGGTGTTTTTAACGGTTTTTGTGTTGGGGTTTTTCCTGTCCGCATTTTCCTACATATACATGGATGATTTTAACGTTGTCGGTCCAAATGAGGATTATTCGTTTCATATCTATACTTCGGAGGACAAACTCGATACGCCGGTCGAGTTAAATGTCTACAGGCTGAGCGATCCGTTTAAGGCCTATCTGGATTATCTCTCCGAGGACGGACTGCATTACAGTACGTCAAAACAGGTTGTTTCCTACAATATCCAGCTTGAATCCACCTGGCAGCGTGAAACCGTTCCGGCCAATATTTTTGGCGAAACCGGCGGTTATTTCATGGTCTTGCAGCACGGGGATGAAAAGCAATATGCAATATTCGAAAAGACGAATATCAACGGTGTTGTTGTTGATCTGGGGGAGATGATCCGCATCAAGGTGTGGAATGCTTTAACCGGGGAGCCGGTTGAATTTGGTGATGTCTACACCGGAAAAGAAGGGGATATCCATCTCGGGAGTATCAACAGCGTTCTTTCGACCAACCTGAGCAAGGACAAGATCAAGGGGGAGAGGGTCTTCTTGAAAACCCCAGAGGGAAATGCCTATCTCACGATCGATCCCGAAACCGAAACCGGCATACGCAACCTCAAGATGGTCTTTCTTTCCGACAAGCCTATTTACCGTCCGGGTGACGAGATAAAGGCCAGGGCCTATCTCTTCGACCGGGTCCGATCACGTTTTATCACCAGTGGTGAGGCGACCTGTACCATAACCGATCCAATGGGGACTGCGATCTACAACGAGAGCATCTCGTTTGATGAATCCGGCGGGTTTGCGTTCGGGCATCCAACCGTTGAAGAGGCTGTGAGAGGGCATTATGATGTCCGCATCCAGTATGGTGAGCGGACCTTTTACCGCTATATAGAGCTTGCGGATTATCAGAAACCCCCGTTTACGGTTGAGACGGAGGGGTTCAAAGATGTCTACGGCCTGGGAGAAAGCCCCCGTTTCTCTGTATCGGCAACTTATTATTTCGGACAGATGGTGAGCCAGGCGACGGTTCATGAGAAGCTCACACTTCTTCCCGATTATGAGGACAGGATGAGTGCCAAAACCCTTGATATCCGTTCCGCCGCCATGTCAGACGGTCACCTTGAGAGCTCGGTGGCACTTCTGGCCGATGGTATTGAGCATTATGAGTACAATTTAACCGTTACCGGTCCCGGGGGCCGCGAGGTGAGCGAGAGGGTGTTTTTCAAGTACGTCCCCTCTGATGTCAGTCTCAAAGCGGAACTTGAGGACTACTGGATCCGACACGGTGATACCGTGAATGTCAATATCTTCCTTGAGACCATCAAAAAAGGGGCCCGGACGGCTGATCGGAAGATTGAAGTGAGAGTCATTCATAAAGACGAGACAGTGCATACAGAGACCCTTTTGACGAACCATGAAGGGGAGGTCTCTTTCGATTATAAGCCCGGGATCCCGGGGCATTACACGCTGGAATTCATCGATTCGGCGTATCCCGCCAACAGAATTGAGAAGGGTTTCTTTGATTATTCAGGTGACTATGGTTACAGTACAACGGAGGAGTTGACCGTGATCCGGAACAAAGAGACATTTGTTCCAGGCGATCTCATCAGCCTTAAAGTCCTCTCGGCCTTCAGATCGTTAAATTGCTTTGCCGTCATCGATTTCGGGAACAGTGTCACCATGAAGAATATACGCCTCCGGGATTACAGGGCCGATCTCTCGTTCATTCTGCCGGAGGATACCAACCGTGATCCGTTGAAGATCGATCTCTATTCATTTTACGGCGGCAAACGGATCCATCAGCAGGTCAATCTACCGGTCAATCTCGCCCGTTTCAAACTGGATATGGGATTAACCCTGCCGGAAAGGATAAGACCCGGCGATCACATCGATGTTGGCGTCTCCATGAAGGATGAAAAAGGAAACGAACAAAATGGTTTTGTGACGTTGAATATCATCGATCAATCGTTGCTGGATCTTTACGGGGAGGATGACTGGAAGCGTGTTTTAAATCCGCTGATGAGTCCCCCGTCGAATTACCGGGTTTCAGATTTCAATCCCTATTCTTTTTTCAGCAGTGTTCGTCGTGAAATGAGCCGTTTTGAATACGATTCCCCCGAAACGCTTGCCCAGACAAAGGCGGCATCGCTTGGCAAGAGTATCAATGTCAGAAGCGATTTTTCGGATTCAGCGGTCTGGCTCCCGGCACTACTCGTTGACGGATCACTGATAACAGAGGTTCAGATGCCTCAGAATCTGACCACCTGGCGGGCCCGGGCGATTGGCATCACCGAATCAGGCCGGAGGGGCTATGTATCCGGAAAGTTTCTCTCCACGCTTGATGTCACGGTTAAGCCCGTCTTCCCCAAGTTTCTGATCGCAGGTGACACTGTACGGCTTGGGGTGAACGTTGGAAACACATCGGGAGAGGAAAGGATATTTGAGGTTTATCTCAGTACCGGTGCCTTTTACCGTGAGCAGACGTTGACCCTGCCCGACAAGGCCAACAGCATTGTCTGGTTTGATTTCGATGTCCCGAATACCGCCGAAAAGGAGTCGCTCGAGTATGAGATAGGAGCGGTTTCCGGCGATGAAGGGGATAAGATGGTGGATGATATTCCCCTTAGACCCAGGGCCTTTGTCAAGAACAAGGGGAGCGCCGGGATTGCTTCAAAGGAGCAGTCAGCTTTCAGCTATAGGGCGCCCGTCGAATCGGAGATTGAAATCACACTGAGCGCTGCCCTTGAGGAGGAGCTGCTCGCTGCACTCAGATACCTTCTCGGTTACCCTTACGGTTGTACGGAACAGACCGTCAGCAGTTTTCTGCCGGCACTGGCCTATATCGATGTGCTTCAAAAAGGCGGCGGGGCAGAGGAGAATTCCGGTTCACCCGTTTTTGAGAAGATAAACGACATTACAAAAAAGGCTAAACAGCGTCTCTACGCCTTTCAGCAGCACGACGGGGGCTGGGGCTGGTGGCGGTCGGGTGATTCTGATGCGTTTATGACAGCCTATGTGATGTACACATTCTACAAACTTGAGGAAATGGCATCGGCAGAGGAGTCAGTCTACGATGTGAACGATTCTTCTTTCAACAGGGGACTGGAAGCGCTACGTAGTTTTGCTTCTGAGGACACGGAAGAGCATCTCTTCAGCCGCTATGTTCTGGCATTACTCGATCCATCCTATACAATGGTCCTGACGAACAGAGATTCGCTGTCCGCCAAGCTGTTTTTGGCTCATGTCATGGTTGAACGCGGTCAGAAAGGGGTTGCCGGCAATCTCCTTGATGACATCCTGGGGGAGGGAAATGTCTACAACGACATGTACAAAGTGGATTTTGACAGAAGCAGTTATTTTGTCAACCAGCTTCAGCTGAATGCGCTGCTTTTCGAGTTGATGATCAAGGCCGATTACGCGGGGGAAAGACTACATCAGCTGTTCAATTACCTTTACAACAAGAAGACCGGTGATTACTGGCATTCAACCAAGGATACCGCCTTTACGGTGATGGCCCTTTCGCATTTTCTGAACAGCGGAGATGATTCGTTCCGTTATAATCTGAACGGCGATATTCCCCGAAACGGCGGCCTTACATGGCCCTCTACCGGAACGCTCAGCAGGGGGGAGACGACAACGCTGAACTTCAACCTGAAAGAGGGTGAGACGGTCGAGCTATTCCTGGATGCGTCGGAGGGACTCATGTGGAAGATGAATGCGAGACAGACCTGGAACCCGCTTGAGATAAAGGAAGCGACTGATAACAGGATTAGCAGGCATTTTGAAGTACGCAAGACGGTTAAAAGTTATGATGCCGCAGGTGGAATATCTTATCGAAACATATATGTTCCCCTCGATACCGATGTTGTGCCGGGTTGGATCAGGGACTATTCCGAAGATAACCCCCCGGATAACAATGCCTTAAAACCGGTCGAAATAAGGACGTTTACGGTCCATACTACACCCGGCCGGGAACTGGGTTCTCTGATGATCAATGGCAGTGATACCGGATTAAAAATGTCGGCATCCACACGGGTCATGGGGATGTCCCCAACGAGTCTCTTGCTTTCACATAATCCGTGGAATTATGAGAAGGGGCTGTACGAGGTCTTCTTCATCAGCAATGATTCCGGTCTCCGGGTTGGTGACCGGATCAGGACGACGTTTGAGATCGATCTGCCTCTCCGTTTGAACTGGGCCGCTCTGGAAGAATGGCTGCCGTCCTGTTTTGTTCAGGATGATGCCTATCCGGCGGATTGGTATGGCGGTAAATATTTCGGCACCCGTCCCTGGTTAACCGGTTACAGCACCAGTCATGTGGAAGAGCGTTATGACAGAACGACGGCCTTTTTCTCCCGTATGGATCAGGGAAATGCCATTTATCAGAATAACTACCGGATTATCTCAGCGGGAGAATTCCTCTTTCCACCCGCCAGGCTCTTTGAGATGTACAACGAGAATACAGATCTGGTTGTTCCCGGAAAAGTTTTACAGATAGGCCCTTAAGGAGTTGAAAAATGTGAGATACAACAGGATGGTTTTATCGGTTATATTAGTGATCAGCATTAGTACAGTGGTTTGCGGAGCCAGTTTTAAAGATGTCTCGGTTAATCACTGGGCCTATGAGTCTGTCAATTTTCTTGCTGAGAGGGGAATCATCAGCGGGATGCCGGACGGCACATTTCAGGGTAATCAGCCTCTGACGCGATATCAGGCCGCTGTTGCCCTGAAAAGGCTCTATGAACTGATCGAAACCGGCAGCAATCGTCCGGTTTCCGCCGGATTTGACAGTCAGGATATTCTCGCAAGGATACGGAATATCGAATCGCTGGCTAATTCAGCCCTGAGCGCAACGGAGAAGCTCGGACGAAAGGTGGCTGTCTTTGAGGAGCAGATGCTCCAGTCAAAGACGCATACTGAATCTGCACCCGAAAGCTCCGGGAAGAACGATCAGAATGACGTGGCTTATGAGATCGATAACCTGAAGGAAAAGGTTGAAAAACTCGAGCAGGAACACAACGCTTTTACGCAAAGCATCTCGAGCGTTGAGAACGAGCTTGTCTTCGTTACGGACACCCTTGAACGAATCGAGTCTGATGAGAGCGCTTTAAGGGAAAAGACATTTGAAAATACAGATCGCATCAGTGAACTCGAAGGTCGTGTTAAGACGATGACATGGATCTCTGTCGGAACTGGGCTTCTGGGAATTGCCGGGATGGCAATCGGTTTTTATGCCCTCTATGATTGATTCCGTCGATGAAATGGCCGCTTATTTTTGAACGGGTCTGGCGGCACGTTCCGGTGGGTATTAAATATTGACTGAAATTGTGATAAAATAGAGGTATGAGAACATTTAAAAAGGTATTAGACGGACTGGCTCGAAAAAGCGGTGTTTTTTCCGAGATCAAGGTCAGAATGATCCTTGATTCCTGGGAAGAGATCATCGATCCGCCGTTAAATAAAAAAGTGAAACCCGTGGCGTTGAAGGGCGGGGTTCTTTATCTGCTCTGCAGAGATCCGATTTGGGCACAGGAGCTTCGGTTTTACAAGGAAGATATCCTTTCAAAGCTCAAGAGCCGATTAAGTAATATCAGAGAAGTGGATTCGATTAAGATAGTCAGAAGGAGTGAAGATGTTGCCAAACAAATATACAGCTGAGAACATCAAGGTATTAAAGGGATTGGAACCTGTTCGAAAGAGACCGGGGATGTACATTGGTTCAACGGGAAAAGTCGGTCTGCATCATCTTGTTATAGAGATAGTGGACAACAGTATAGACGAAGCACTGGGCGGATACTGCTCGGAAATCTCTGTTACACTGCTTGAGGATGGCTCGGTTGAGATTTTAGACAACGGCCGCGGTATCCCGACGGATATCCATCCCCAGGAGAATAAGAGTGCGCTTGAGGTCGTTCTGACCACGCTTCATGCCGGAGGGAAATTCAACAAGGACAGTTATAAGGTCAGCGGTGGACTTCACGGGGTGGGCCTTTCCGTTGTCAACGCCCTCTCCGAATGGCTTTATGTTGAAGTCCATCAGGCCGGTAAGATACATGCCCAGAAATACAGCAGAGGCATTCCCGGTGCTGATGTTGAGATTATCGGTAAAACGGATCAGGCCGGGACAAAAATCCGTTTCAAGCCCGATCCGCTGATCTTTACCACAACCCTTTTCGATTTTGATATCCTGAACAACCGGTTTATGGAACAGGCCTATCTGAACCCGCAGGTCACCATCCGCTTCAAGGATAACCGGGACGAGGATATCGAAGAGGTCGTTCATCATTATGAGGGTGGTTTAAAAGAATTCGTCAGGCATCTCATCAAGGGCTCCAAACCGCTGCATTCAGACCCGATTTCAATAGCAGGCGCTCACAACGATGTCGAAGTGGAGTTGGCCATGCAATACATCAGAGGCAGTGATGAACGGGTCCGGTCATACGTGAACAACATCAACACGATTGAGGGCGGAACACATGTGACAGGATTAAGGATGGCTCTGACGAGATGTATCAACGATTATATCAAGAAATACGATCTGCTGAACGGAAAAAAGAAGAAGAACAACGACCTGTCCATACTCGGTAAAGATACCCGGGAAGGTCTGGTCGGCGTCCTGAGTATCAAGGTCAAGGAACCTCAGTTTGAAGGCCAGACAAAGGCCAAGCTCGGTAACGAGGAGGCACAGGAGGCGGTCAACAAAGTCGTGAAAGAGCGACTGGCGGATTTTTTTGACATCCATCCTGACATTACCAAAGTGGTGCTGGACAAGTCGATTCAGGCGGCAAAGGCGAGATTGGCGGCGAAAAAGGCACGTGAGATGGTCCGGCGGAAGAACGCCCTGGAATCATCAACGCTGCCCGGAAAGCTGGCGGACTGTTCGACGAAGAAACGGGAGAAATCGGAGCTCTTCATCGTTGAAGGGGATTCAGCCGGAGGTTCTGCCAAGCAGGCGAGAAACCGTGAATTTCAGGCCATCCTGCCGCTGAGGGGAAAGATCCTCAATGTCGAGAAGTCCTCGATGGATAAACTGTTGAAAAACGAGACGATTTCTGATATCATTACAGCCCTGGGAACGGGCATTGAAGATGATTTTGACATTGACAAATGCCGGTACGGAAAGGTCTTTATCATGACCGATGCGGACATAGACGGCGCGCATATCCGAACGTTGATCCTGACCCTCTTCTTCAGACAATTCCGGGAGTTGATCAAGGCGGGCATGGTTTATATCGCCATCGCCCCGACGTTCAAAGTGACGACCGGGAAGGAAGAGTATTACGTCTACAGCGAGAAGGAACAGCGGGAGGTCATGAAGGCGCTGCAGGATAAAGGAAAGAAGAAACTGGGTCTCCAGCGCTATAAAGGCCTTGGAGAGATGAATCCGGATCAGTTGTGGAAGACAACGATGGACCCGGACAAGAGAAGGATGGGGAAGGTGACCCTTGAAGACGCTGAAGTTGCCGATTCAATACTCAGTACATTAATGGGCAGCGATGTGGAAGACAGGAGAAGATTCATTCAGCATCACGCATTACAGGTTACAAATCTTGACATTTAGGGAATTGACAAGTGATACGGCGTATGAATATCGCCCTGTTTTTAGTTTATCTGATTGGTGTGCTGTTTCTGATGAAGGTTATGGCTGAAAGGGGTTTCTTTACGGAAAGAACCGGAGTCGAGGATGTGATCGTTCACGATTCAGACCCCCGGGCCACGGAGATTGCGAAAAACCAGTTTCTGATTGACTGGAATCCGACGCTCCGCTTTTTTCACCATTATAATCCTCCGGGATATCGTGTTCTGGAATTCACACAAACTCAAGGGGAAAATGTACTGGTTGTGGAAAGGGCGAAAGCGGCATTCATCATCAGGACCCGGCAAGGCCAACGTTATCTCTTCTCTGAGAAAGGGGAAAAGATTTGGCTGCTATCAGACGATAAAAGTGCTGTAGAGTATTCGGAGATACCGGAGATATTCAACGTGGATGATTTTGATGAAGCTGAGAAAATTACCGGTTATCTGTCCGGGACATCAATCCTTTTCAGGAATTATCTTTCTTCCGTGGATGCAGATACATTGCGTTTTTTCATCAAAGGAGGAAATATTTTGATCATCAATTCCTGGAGGAATTTAGAGAAATTTGATGAAAATGAGTTTGTCTGGCAACTCGGTAACAAAAAGGTGTACGATCTTTTTAGCAATGGTAAATTTCTGCCGATAACAAGAAGAGGTGAATGAAATGGCCGATAATTCGGAGGTTTTAACTTCAATAGATATTGGTTCTCATACCCTGAAAGGAGTGGTGGTCGGGTTTGAAGACGGCGACAGTGAGGTTCTCGCCTTCTCTAAAATCCGCTCAAGGGGGTATGAGCAGGGGGAGTTGAAGGACATAGTTGCTCTCAGAGAGGGACTGGAGGAGATTCTGCAGGACCTCAGCAGTCAGCTCCCGAGGAGAATGGAATCGTATTTCATCATAACCTTCGCTGAAAAAACGGCCTTTTTGAGTGAAGAGGTCAAGACCATAGCGGTTTCTCAGGGAGAGCCCGGGATTATCAACGAGGACCACGTCGTTGAGCTGTTCGAAAGATTCAACAACAGTAAGAGTGAAGAGGAGGAAGACCTCTCTGAAGAGAGCGCTGAAGGCTTTGACTTTGTCAACAATTCAAGAAGTATCCTCCATGTGATCCCGCAAAAATACATACTGGACGAGGGAAAAGGGGTTTTGAACCCCATTGATATGGAGGCCAACACACTTGGCATGATGGCTTCTCTGATCTCAATGGATTATACGGAAAAAGAATCAATCTCCAATGCATTCGCGGGTGTCGTTGGCGAAAAACCGCTTGTCTATTCAAGCTCTTTCACCTCTGCCGAGGCCATTTTAAACGGCATGGAAAAGGAGCGGGGGGTCGTCTGTATCGATCTCGGCCATTCCTTTACAACGGTAACCGGCTATCTCAACGGGTCTGTTTTTTATTTGAAATCCCTGGATCAGGGCATCAAACAGGTGATCAAGGACATTGCACAGGTCTTCAGGACGTCGTTTGACGAAGCGGAGCGCCTTTTGAACAACTACGGCAAGGTGGCGTTGAAGGACACCAGTACCGAGAGCATCAGTTATGTGATGCTGGACGGGAAGACCACCAAACAGATTTCCAGATCGCAGCTATCGATCGTCGTCTATGCCAAGGCAAGAGAGATTCTGAACTACGTTAAGAAAGATTTGAGAAAGGTGATGAACCGGCTTGCAGAGGAGGGGGAGAACAGCATTCCCGGCGGAATCGTTATTACCGGCGGAGGGGCCAGGATCGATGGAATGGCTGAATTTATCAGAGACACCTTCAAGCTTTCGGTTCGCGTCGGACATGTAGGGGAGGACACCGGAAGCTTTGAGATTGCCGTTCCCGAAGAACTTGAAGATCCGATCTATTCCGCCGCTCTTGGCAGTGTATACTGGTATCGTTTTATAGGGGGAAGCGAGGTTGAAGATGTAGAGGCTTCAACCCCGAAAAAGAAAAAGAAGAAAAAGAAAGTTTCAGTGAAAGAGAAACCGGAAGGTCCGGGATTGATGGATAAATTCCTGACCTTCTTAAAAAAATTGGTCTAAGGAGGGATCCCGTTGGCATTTGAGATTGATGATGGCTCCGAAATTCGGAGGCCGCCAAAGAGGAATCCTACTATAAAAGTTTTTGGAGTAGGTGGGGCAGGCAACAATGCAGTGAACAGAATGATCGAAACAGGCATACACGGCGTTATTTTTGTCGTCGGGAATACGGATTTGCAGGTTTTGGAGGATTCCAAGGCCGACGTCAAGGCACAGCTCGGCAAGGAACTCACAAGAGGTCTGGGAGCCGGGGGTAATCCGGAGATCGGGGAGAAGGCGGCTTACGAAAGCAAAGAGGATATCCAGTCTGTTCTTGAGGATACCGACATGCTCTTCATAACAGCCGGGCTTGGCGGCGGAACAGGAACCGGCGCAGCGCCGGTGATTGCAAAACTGGCCAAGGAACTGGGGATTCTAACCGTCGGTGTTATCACCACCCCCTTCTACTTTGAAGGGAACAACAGATGGGAGAACGCCAAGACCGGGCTGCACACATTGCGGGAGAATGTTGACACCCTGATCAAGATCTCCAACAACAAGTTGCTTGAGGAATTTCCGGGTGACATCACTGTCATGGACGGGTTTCTCAAAGCGGATGAAGCGCTTCATCAGGGGATAAAGGGGATCAGTGAAGTCATCACCCGCAGGGGGCTGATCAACCAGGACTTTGCGGATATCGAATCGGTTATGAGAGAGGCCGGTGTCGCCTTCCTCGGTATCGGGATTGGAAAAGGCGAGGACAGGGCACAGGAATCGGCCATCAGGGCAATGGACAGCAAACTGCTCGAGCGACCGATTGACAACGCAACGGCTGTTATTCTAAACATATCATCCAACAAGAACATCACCATGAAGGAGATGAACCTTGCAGCAGCTGTTATCCGACAGCGATGCAGCGAGACGGTGGATATGAAGTTCGGCCTTATTCTTGATGAAGACCTGCCCGAGGACGAGGTCAGAGTCACTCTCATCGCCACTAAATTCGAGGACAGCGAGGATCTCCTTGAAATGGAATCGGATATCCCGGCGGTTTTCCGTCTGGGATTAACGGAGTTTCTGAGAGGTGAATAATCATTGCCGATAAGAACCAGAGATTTCAATACAAACGCCTGGGTGAGATACTGGTAGAAACGGGCTATTTATCAAAAGAGGATGTTCAACTTGCCGTCTCCTCCCAGCAGAAGGAGAAGAAGCCGCTCGGACAGATCCTGGTTGAGAAGGGGTTTGTCACGTGGGACGATATTGCACAGGCACTGTCGAAACAGTATGATTTGCCGTATATGAACGATCCCACCGAGCTTGATATACCGCCTGATCTCCTATCGATGCTTGGAAAACAGACATGTGAACGATGGAGGCTCATCCCGTTTGAAAGGGAGAACAGCTTTCTGAAAGTTGTCACCGACAAGGTATCGGATATCCCCACCATTCAGCGGGACATTCAGTTCATGACGGGGCTTGACCCGGACTTTTATCTCGTTTCAAGTCCCAAGCTGGATATGCTCCTGAAGGAGTATTTTGGCAGTAATATTCAGGTAGCCGAGGAACTGAAACAGTCCATGGAACCCGAACAGGACGATAACGTTGTGGACCTTGCGGATATCTCCGTTGAAAACGCCGAAGATGAAGGAGAGAACTCCGGTCCGATCATCCGGCTTGTCAACCAGATCATCCAGGGGGCTCTGGAACAGGAAGCCAGCGATATTCACATCGAACCCTATGAAAAGATGGTCCGTGTCCGTTACAGGATTGACGGCATGCTGAGAAAGATTGCCGAGTATCCGGCAAAACTGCATCACTCGGTTATCTCGAGGATCAAAATCCTCTCCCAGCTCGACATCGCTGAGAGAAGGATGCCTCAGGACGGGAAATTTTTCCTGAAGAACAAAGGGGAGCAGTTCGATTTTCGTGTTTCTTCGATGCCCACCGTCAACGGTGAGAAACTGGTGATGAGGGTGCTCCGGGTTGCCAATTCAAACAAGAGACTCTCAGATCTCGGGTTTACGGATTACAATTACTCACGACTCGATTATCTCCTGCAGTTTCCGTATGGCATTATCCTCGTCACGGGACCGACCGGGAGCGGGAAATCCACGACGCTCGTCGGCACGCTCAATCATCTGAAGAACATCAGTCAGAATATTGTAACGGTCGAGGATCCTGTTGAATACAGTATCAGCGGGGTCAATCAATGTCAGGTCCATCAGGAGATCGGGTTGAACTTTGCCAGATTTCTCAGGGCCATTTTACGTCAGGACCCCGATATTATCATGGTTGGGGAAATCAGGGACAAGGAAACAGCCCAGCTGGCAATAGAGGCATCGATGACAGGACATCTCGTTCTCAGCACCCTGCACACCAATACGGCATCTGCGGCTGTCAGCCGGCTGTTAAATCTCGGTATCGAATCCGATCTCCTGGGCGTATCTCTGTTGGGGGTTGTTGGTCAGCGTTTGGTCAGGACACTATGTAAGGACTGCAAGCAGAAACGGGTTCTTGTGAATCCCGAGTTCAGAAATATTGCAAAAAAGATCGAACCGAACAAGCAAGAGTATTATGAGTATTACAAGAAGGGTTGCCAGAGTTGCAGAAATACCGGTTACAAAGGCCGGACAGGTATTCATGAGATCCTGATCATGGACAAAAAGATTCGTCAGCTGATGACTGAGAACGCATCTGAGAACACCATCGAAAAAGTGGCCAGAAAGGCCGGCATGAGAACCATGTTCGAAGACGGTATTATTAAAGCGCTTGATGGTCAGACAAGTCTGGATGAAGTCAAGAGGGTTGCAATCAATGGCTGAGGATGAGTCCCGTGAGATCAAGTATCATACAAAATCGCCAGAGAAGGTGATTGAGGAACTCAAACGAAAGAGCGAACAGAACTCGAAGATGAAAAAGAATAAAAAGAGGGCCGTTATTTTCCTCTCGATCAGTATCCTGATCGTCAGTGGAATTGCACTCTTTTATTTTTTATATGAGAGAAACTCCCGGACAGTGAGTTATATCCGGAAGATTCATCCGCTGGTCTTCAGGGTTGTTGCGGAAAAGACATACGAATTTGGGAAAGATACCGATATAAAGGTCAAGGTTTCCAATATTGCACAGAGACCGGCCGGGTTTGAGTTAAAGGATTTCCAGTTTCAAATAAGGGACACAGCCGGACAGAGTGTTTACAGTTTCCGGTATCCGAGAAATACAACGGTTGAAATGGAAGACTATGAATCGCGGATCGTCTTTGACTTTCTCCGCGAGAATCCGGAACAACTTATCAGACCGGGAACCTATACCATCGAAACACGTTTTGGTGTGGATGATAAGATGGTCGAACTGGACAAGCAATTCAAGGTATACGAGAATATTGATATGTCGTTGAGGTTGTTCAACGATTATGCCCGGCCCGGTCAGACATTACCGGTTTATCTCAGTATTCTCAACAATTCACCGGAGCAGAAGAATTATTCTCTGGGGACTTACAACGTCCGGTTGTTCAAAGACGGGGAACAGGTGGGGTCGCTCAGAAAACGTGAAGAAGCCGAAGACACATTAAAGATTGAACAGGGGGAAAAGACGGACTTCAAATTCGGCGAGATTGATTTCCCGGATGAAACGGGAGCAGCCCGTTTAGAGGCGAGTTACTTTTTGAACGACGAGCTGCATGAATCAGAAAAAGAGATCAAGGTAGAGGCAATCAACAGTAAGCCGGGTCTGAAGGCCCTCAGAATACTGCCCTATACGGTGAAGGTGATAGGTGTCGACCAGTCTTATGAAGCCGAGATCCTGATTGTCAACGACAAGGACAGGGAGATCTACGAACAGATCAAGGGCTTTGAATTCAACATTGCCAGTAATGATTCAATCCTCTACCGGTATACACACTACGATGAAAGGAATCTGAACCTGTTTCTACCACCGTATGCCAAGAGAAGCATCTTTAAATCCTCAGAGTGGCGGCAGATCAGTTTTCCTCAAAAAGGCAAATACCAGGTCAATGTATCCGTGGAGATGCAGAACGGTATCCTGGAGTATTCCGAGGAACTTACAGTGGAAAACCAATGATGAGCGAGGTTATCAACGATGAAAAAACAACTCAAAACAAGAGTATCCCGCGACCCCGTGCACGGCGAGATTACCCTGTCTCCGATGGAGGTCCTGTGCACAGATACAAGGGCCGTTCAAAGACTCAGGGAGATATCCCAGCTGGGAGGTGCTGAGCGTGTCTATCCGGGGGCTACGCATACGCGATTCCTCCACTCCCTCGGCGTGATGCATATTGCCGGGATGTACGCCGAACACCTGGGCTTCCCGTTGAAAAGAATGAGGGTGTTGAGACTTGCCGGCCTGCTCCATGATATCGGACACGGACCGTTCAGCCATCAATTCGATGATGTGGTCTATAAAAGAGCCGGAATAAAAGGCGGCCACGATGAACAGAGGGAGCGGATCCTCCTGGAGTTGATGCCGGGCGAGTTGATTAAGATTTATGAGGAGAATCTCAAAACCGACTGGCAGGAGAATATTATCTCGGAACTGAAACAGGTCCTGGGAGAGGAGTTTGTTGAGTCGAATCCCCTTGAAGTATCGTTCACCGGGGTGATGAAGCTCGTCTGTGAACTATTTGAAGGGGAAAAAACGGGTGATGCCGATTTTAACATTGTTCAGGGTCCGCTCGGGGCGGATAGAACAGATTTTGTGCTGCGGGACGCCTACTATTGTGGAACTCCGGAATATGGAACGATTGACCTGCAGAGGATTGTCAGAAGTTCGAGGATCGTCGTGAGAGACGATAGAGAGCGGTTGACCTATGGTTCTAAGATTATTGACGGTATCTATCGTGTCCTTTTCGGCCGGTTCATGATGTACAAGAATGTCTATTTTCATAAGACGGCACGGGCAGCTGATCTGATGCTGCAGAGAGTTCTGGATCTCTCGTACGAGGCTCTGGATATGGAAGAACGCGTGGCCGATCCGGAGCGATTCCTCGAAATGACCGAAGATTGGGTCTATTACACTCTAAAATACATGATCGAGTACGGCCGGGACACAGAAGAGAGCGGGAAAATCCGTGAGGCCTTTGAGCTGCTCAACGATTACCGTGAACGCCATCTATGGAAGAGTGTGATGGAGCACTCGTTTAGTGTGACGGGTATGGATCCCACCAAGATAGCCGCCAGTGTCGGCGAGGATACGATAACCGGTATTGTTCAACAGCTCAAGCGTTTGATTGAGAGTGGCGCAATCAGTGACAACGATCTCGAAGTCATGCGCGAGATCATCAAAGCCCCCTATCGCTTTTTCAAGGTCGATACCCCTTATAAACTGACGCTTGCCCATCCGGCGGAGTTCCTGGTCAATGAGGTGTATCTTCGTAATACGCGAAATCCCGAAGACCTGATTGACTTTGAGACGTTCCTGAAAAAAAACCCGTTTTATCAGTCCGTTTCAGGACAGCTGGTTCAGATAGTCAGGATATATATGACAAAAGACAAGCGGGACCTGCTGAAAAAGTACCGTTTACAGGACATGAAGAACGATATCGAGATTACAACCAGGTGGTGACCCGATTAAATGTATCTGAGAAGAGCCTTTCTCTTT
>CAZVWW010000027.1:0-2462 GCA_964631265.1 uncultured Thermotogaceae bacterium | reverse complement strand
GTTGACATGGATATGCGGGCTGTCAAAGAGATCGTGAAAGGGAAAACGGTCCTGATAACCGGGGCCGGCGGTAGTATTGGCAGTGAGATTATGCGTCAGATCATCAAAATGGGCCCCTCAAAAGTTATTGCCCTTGGCCGGGGGGAGAACAGCATCTATCTTGTCAGTGCAGAAATAAAGAGGCTGGCTCGTGACAATCATTGCGATTATGTCCGGGCGATCTGTGATATCACCGATTCAAAGGGGCTCGAAAATGTTTTTGAAAAGTACAGACCTGATCTGGTCTATCACTGTGCCGCCCACAAGCACGTCCCTCTGATGGAGGAGAATCCGTCCGAGGCATTCCGGGTTAATGCCATGGGAACAAAGAAGCTCATCGATATGGCCATCCACTACACAACCGAACGCTTTACGCTGATATCAACGGACAAGGCCGTTAATCCCACATCGATCATGGGGGTCTCCAAGCGCATGGCTGAGACATATCTGCGGGCGGTTGCCGGACAACACCCTCAGACAAAATTTGCCGTTGTCCGGTTTGGGAATGTTCTTGGAAGCCGTGGCAGTGTGATTCCAAAGTTTAAAAAACAGATCGAGGCCGGAGGTCCTGTGACAGTGACCGACCCCCGGATGAGACGGTTTTTTATGACCATTCCCGAAGCCTCGGCCCTGGTGTTGCAGGCGTCCAGCTTCATGTCGGACGGCGATCTGTTCATCCTGGATATGGGGGAGCAGGTCTACATCAAAGATCTAGTGGAAAACATGATCATCCTGGCGGGACTGGTGCCGGATCAGGATATCAGGATAGAATTCACCGGGGCAAGACCGGGGGAGAAATTGTTTGAGGAGCTCTATCTGAATCGGGAGAAAACGCTGCCGACAGAGCATCCGAAGATTTATAAGGTGGTCGAGGAGGAGCGTTTGAAAAAAGATGAAGTGGCAGACGCAATATCCAATATGTATCAAGCCTGTCTCGAGAATAGAATAGGTGTTTTCAATCAATTACTTGAAGAGTACGTGCCCGACCATCAATTAAAACAAAAAGGGGGATTTTTAGATGCTACAGAATCTGAGAGAGTATCAAAAACCAGATAACGTTGAAGAGGCCTGGGAACTATACACTCAGGACCCCGGACATACCCTGTTTTCAACGGGCGGGCTTTCAACTGCTCTGAGAGAAGACAGGGGAACCAAACGATTGATTGACATCAGCGGCGTTCTGCCCTCGGGACTGGAAAAACAAAAAAGGCCGGAACCGGATGCCTTTGAGAGGACGGTCATGGGCGGGGCCATGACGATTAATGAGGCGATTGACGCCCTGGACGGGCATTTTCTAACCCCGGTCCTGAAACAGGTCGGTTCGAATCAGATCAGAAACATGGCAACTGTCTCAGGTTCTGTGGCTCAAAGATACGGCTGGTCGGATATACTCACAGCCCTGCTTGCGGCAAAGGCCAAACTGAAGATATACAACGGAAAGTACCGGGAGATGCCCCTTGCACAATATCTGAGAAACCGCGAAAAGGCCATTGTCCTCTCCGTCATCGTCCCGGACCGCTTCAACTCCGGTGCCTTTCAAACGATGACCAGGACGCATTACGATGTTTCACAGTTCAACCTCTTCCTGGCCGCAAGTGTTGAAAACGGGACGATTCATTCGGCCGGACTTGCCTGCGGTGCCAGACCGGCAGCTGCTGTGGAGTTGAAAGCGACTGAGCTGCTGATCAAAGGTTCTTATGAGGACCTCCACTCGAAAATGGAAGAGATCACCAAGACAGCTGTTGGCGAAGCAGGGCTCGGAAACGGGATGGACCTCTCAAAAGAATACCGCGAGGAACTGCTCGCCGTTTATATCAAGCGGGCTGTTAAAGCGGTGACAGGGTTTTAACGAATAAAAAACCGGGGCCCTTTAAAACAGGGTCCCGGTTTTTGAAAAGCCTCAAATAGAATGCTTTACGCAGCTGTCTTCAGTTTCTTGGCAAGGAGCTGTGTGATATCATCCACAGTGTCGATGTCGGAGAGTTCGGATGTCTCTATCTTGACATTGAATTCGTCTTCAAAGTCCATTGTTAGATCAACCAGCTCGAGAGAATCCGCGCCGATATCCTCTGTCAGGGATGCGTCTCCCTTGACTTCTTCCTCTTCCACATCGAGACTTTCTGCTATGATTGTCTTTACTCTGCTTTTTAATTCGTCTTTACTCATTATAAAATACCTCCGTTATAGTTTTTTTATTAGTTTGTCGAACTTTTCTCTCTTGACACTTCCATCGATTCTCTTTGTCAGTCCCGTTAGCACCCCCCCGTGTCCAATTTCGTAAAAGCTTGTCATGCCGTCTTTTATCATATTCTCCACGCTGTATGTCCATTTCACCGGCATGGTAATCTGTCGGATCAGGTTTTCCTTAATTTCATGGATATCTTTGTGCGGCATACCATCCACATTCTGATAAACGGGGACCT
>CAZVWW010000026.1:0-22837 GCA_964631265.1 uncultured Thermotogaceae bacterium | reverse complement strand
AACGATCATGACGAATATGATGGTAACACCTGATGGCGGAGCCTTCTGGATTGTGCTCCTGGCTATTGTAGCGGGTCTCGGTGTCTCCGCCTTAGTCGGGGTCGCAAACGGACTTATCGTTGCCTATATCGGTGTCTCTCCCATTCTGACCACACTCGGGACCATGACGCTGGTGAACGGGATTTCCATCCTCTCGACGAAGGGATACGTCATATCCGGACTCCCTCAGGAGATGCTGGTTGTCGGGAACGAGGCCTTTCTGGGGATACCGATTCCCTTTATTATCTTTGCCGTGATTGCCGTAGCACTCGGGTTCTGGTTGAAGAATACGCCATCTGGAATCAGTAATTATCTCATCGGATCAAATGAGACGGCAACGGATTACTCCGGGGTTAATACGAAAAAGGTCCTGATGAAGACCTATATCATCTCGGGTCTGCTCAGTGGTGTTGCAGCGATGATCATGATCTCGAGATTCAATTCCGCCAGGGCCGGTTATGCGGAATCGTATCTGCTCATAACGGTCCTGGCCACAGTCTTTGGCGGGTTTGATCCGAACGGGGGATTTGGTAAGATCGGCGGGTTGGTCTTGTCCCTCTTTATCCTGCAGATGGTGGCATCCGGTCTCAATCTGTTGAATATCAGTTCGTTTATTGCGGTCACCCTTTGGGGGGCCATCCTGATCGCCGTCATGATACTTCATAAATTCCAGAAAGCCAGGTCGATGTAAGGAGGGGTTTGATGCAATATCTCATAGGGGTGGATGTCGGAACCTCCGGCACCAAAGCGGTTATGACTGATGAAACGGGCCGTGTCTGTTCAAGTGGCTATCAACAGTACAATTATCTGACAAGCCTCGGCAACCGGGTTGAACAGGATCCGGCGGTCTGGGTCAAAGGATTTATCGACGCGGTGCGCGAATGTGTTGAAAGCGCCGGAAAGGGTCAAAAAGAGATCGTGGCCCTGGCGGTCAGCGGCCTTTACGGCGGATCCGGAGTTCCGGTTGATACCGACTATACGCCCCTCGGAAACTGTTTGATCTGGATGGACAGACGGGCCCGTGATGAAACCGAATGGATCAAAGAACGGATTGACGGGAAGACACTGTTGTCTATCACGGGAAACTATGTGGACTCCTATTTCGGCATCACCAAGATACTCTGGCTGAAGAACAACCGGCCGGATATCTGGAAGAAGACACACCGGTTGATGACACCCAAGGACTATCTCATCTATCTCATGACAGGTGAGGATCTCACGGATTATTCCTCAGCCGGGAACATCGGCGGGGTATTTGATCTGAAGAAGATGACCTGGTCGGATCAACTGCTGCGTGAACTGAGAATCGAGCCGTCGAAATTTCCGGAAAAGATCGTAGAATCCACGGCTGTTGCCGGCTACTTGAACGAAACATTTGCCGGCAAAACAGGCCTTCAAAAGGGCCTCCCCGTTATCGCCGGCGGGATCGATGCACCGGTGGCCCAGTTGAGCGGGGGAACGATCCGGGAGCGCGAGCATGTGGCGATGGTGGGAACTTCGATGTGCTGGGGCTTTTTACACGACGGGTCAAGCGTGTCGAAGGGGCTTGTAAGCTTTCCCTATGTTCTTAACGGCGAGAAACTTGTTTACTCGTTTGGAGGCGGTGCAACGTCGGGCGCGATCGTTGAATGGTTTGCCAACCAGCTCGGTGGTGTTGAGATGAAAGCGGCGGAGGAGGCCGGCCTCTCTGTTTATGAACTCCTTGAATTAAAGGCCAGGAGGAGCCCCCCCGGGGCAAACGGCTTAATTGTTCTTCCCTATTTCATGGGTGAGCGCTCACCTATCTGGGATCAGGATGCCAGGGGGATGCTCTTCGGGCTCAACCTGAGCCATACCAAAGCGGATATATACCGGGCCTTTTTGGAGGGCGTTGCCTATTCACTCAGACATAACATGGAAGCGGCCCGGACAATGGCAATCGACCTTGAAGAAACGTGTTCCATCGTGGGAGGGGCTGCCAAATCGCCTCTCTGGCTGAGAATCTTCGCCGATATCACCGGTTATAAGGTCAAAAGGACCACACAGAACGTCGAAGCCCCGCTCGGCGATGCCTTTTTGGCCGGACGCGGGATTGGCCTGATTGAGAAAGACGAAAAGATCAAAGAATGGGTTCAGTACGAAGAGCCGATTCCACCGGATCCGCAAAACAGAGCAGTCTATAAAAAGCAGTTTGATATATACAAGGCATTATACGAGAGGAATGCCGATCTGATGAAAAAGATATAATCGCCCTTCGCGGGGCGTTTTTTTTGGCTAAAACGGGGGTCAATGTAGTATAATGTCCTCGTGGATTTTTTGATAAAAAAGGGTGATTCTCTTGAAAAATTGGTTTGTTCAGAGTGTTGAAGATGTGTGCAAGGCATTCAACACAGATAGCAAAGAGGGATTGAGCAGTAATGAGGCAAAAAGAAGACTTGATGAACATGGTAAAAATGAACTGAAAGAGAAAAAGGGGAAGGGTCCTCTTAAGATCTTTTTGAGCCAGTTTGCCTCCACCATCATCATTGTGTTGTTGATAGCGGCGCTCATCACCGGTTTTATCGGTGAGATAAGAGATATGGTCGTCATCTCGATCATCCTGCTCATTAACGCCTTTATCGGTTTTAGTCAGGAATACAGAGCAGAGAAGGCCATGAGTGCGTTGAAAAAACTCTCGGTTCCCAAGGTAACGGTGATTCGGGACGGGGAGGAAAAGACCATCTCTGCAAAGGATATTGTCGTGGGGGATCTGGTCTTTTTTGAAGCCGGGGATTATATCCCCGCTGATATGAGGCTGGTCAACTCAAAAAATCTAAAGATACAGGAATCGGCTTTAACCGGGGAATCGGAAGGGGTTGAGAAGCACACTGAAGCATTGGAGAACGAGAATTCCGACCTGGCCGATCGAAAGAACATGGCCTATTCCGGAACAGCGGTTACCTATGGCAGAGGAGCCGGTATCGTCACGGCAACCGGTATGGATACTGAGATCGGAAAGATTGCCTCGATGATTCAGAGTGTAGAGGAAGAAGAGACCCCGATGCAGAAAAGGTTGGACAGACTTGGGAATGTGCTGGCCGCTGCCTCATTGATCATTGTCACGGTTATCTTTCTGATGGGCCTGCTCAGAGGTGAGGATCTGAAACTGATGTTCATGACAGCTGTTTCATTTGCCGTCGCCGCAGTGCCGGAGAGTTTGCCGACTGTTGTGACAATAGCCCTCGCCCTGGGAGCCAGAAGGATGCTGAAACGCAACGCCCTGATCAGGAAACTGATGGCGGTCGAAACCCTGGGATCGGTTAATACCATCTGCTCGGATAAGACAGGAACCATCACCGAGAACAAGATGCGGGTCACCATCCTTGAACTGGCCGGAAACCGGCTGGATTTCGGAAGAGAGGACAAAGATGACCCGGATACCCTGCCCGAGGATGATCAGAGCGCGTTGAATATGATGCTGGTTGGCGGAACACTATGCAACGATGCCATCGTTAAACCGCCCAGAAACAAGAAACAGCAGGTGGATCTGATTGGTGATCCCACAGAGGGAGCTCTTTTGTATGCCTCGAAGAGGATTGGTATCGAAAAGGAAGCGTATGAGGATATCTTCCCGAGAATCCATGAGCTCCCCTTTGACAGTAAGAGAAAGAGAATGACAACGATTCACACCATCAACCGGGAGATGCTGAAGCAGGAGAACAACCAGCTACTCAGATTCTTCGATTATCTCAAAATCGGATCCAGACTGGCCATCACAAAAGGCGCGATTGATATACTGCTGGAGAGATGTGATCACGTCCTTGATGGAGAGGAATTTTTTGAACTGGACGACGAATGGCGAAAGAGAATCATCGAAACGCACGATAAACTGGCCTCAAACGGTATGAGGGTCCTTGGTATCGCCTACAAAAACAGCCTGGAAGAGGATGAGATAGAGAATTTTGAAGAGAAAGGTCTGACCTTCCTCGGGATATTCGGGATGATGGACCCGGCCCGGGAAGGGGTGAAAGAAGCGGTTAAAACGGCACAGGAAGCCGGTATCAGGCCGATTATGATAACGGGGGATCATCCGCTTACGGCCGGCTTCATCGCAAAGAAGCTCGATATAATCCACGACAAAAGTGAGGTTGTCAAGGGCAACGTTTTAAGCGACATGAGCGAGAAAGAGATCGATGATATTGTCCGGGAAAAATCAGTCTTTGCAAGGGTCAGCCCGGAGAACAAGATAGCCATTGTCAACTCATTGAAGAGAGAGGGGAATACCGTCGCAATGACCGGTGACGGTGTGAACGATGCACCGGCGCTGAAAAGCGCTGATATCGGAATCGCGATGGGGATTACCGGTACAGACGTCTCGAAGGAGGTCAGCGATATGGTCCTCCTGGATGACAACTTCTCCACCATTGTGGCAGCTGTTAAAGAGGGAAGGACCATCTTCGACAATGTACAAAAATTCATCAAATACATCCTCGCATCCAATATCGCGGAGATTTGGATCATGTTGATGGGGCCGTTCCTCGGGCTGTCCCTGCCGTTGCTGCCCCTTCAGATATTGTGGGTCAATCTTGTCAGTGACGGCCTCCCGGCCCTCGCCATATCCCTGGAGCCTCCCGAGAAGAATATCATGAAGAGAAAGCCCAACCCGGTCGGTAAAAATATCGTTGGGGCAAGCTGGTTTGCCCTGATATTCATCGGGTTGATCATGGCAGCCCTTGCACTCATACCGGGGATCTCGTTTAAGAACAACGCCATGGCAAATTGGAGAACCATCCTCTTTTCAACGCTGGTCTTCTCCCAGTTGTTCTTCTCGTTCACGGTTCGAAGCAATGAGTCCGTCTTTAAGAACAGCCTGTTGAGAAATCCTTATCTGCTGGTCGCTGTGTTGTTCGGGATGCTCCTGCAACTCTCGGTCATATACGTACCGCTCTTCCAAAATGTGTTCAGCACAACAGCCCTGAACCTGAAAGAGCTTCTGTTGTCACTTTTCTTTGCCCAGTTAATCGTCTGGGTCTATGAACTGTACAAACTCATCAGAAGATGATAAAGAAGGCTTTAACACCGCTTATTATCCTGCTGTCGGGAGTCATTGTCCTCTCGACAGCAGGTCCTGTTATTAAGCTGTACACGTTCCAGCCCATGAAACTGGCTTTTTATCGCTTGTTCTTCGGGTTGATCGCTTTTCTTGTCTTTTTTCTGTTAAAACGGGAGAAATCCCCGTATAAAATGAGCCGGAGGGATTTTTTATTCTTCTCACTCGGCGGACTCTTCCTGGCCCTTCATTTCTTTATTTGGATTACTTCGTTCTCTTATACGACAGTTGCCGGCGGTGTCGTGCCGATTCTGATCCAGCCGATTCTCGTCAGTATTCTCAGTTGGATTTTCTATCGGGAGGGGCTGTCTCTGAAACTCTCCATTCCTCTGATTATAAGCTTTTCAGGGATAACGATAATGACCTGGCGTGACATCATCCGTGATCCGGTTCTGGGCACGGGCGATCTTCTGGCCGTCCTGGGGATAGCGATGGTGAGCATTTACTTTCTGGTGGCACGAAAGGCGGTTCAAAAGGCCGGTCCGATTCGTTTCAATATCGTGACCTATTCGATCGCCTGTCTCTTTCTGCTGGTTCTTCTGAGGGTTCAGGATATCTCCCTCATGATTCACAACACACGTGAATTAGTCATCATCCTCTGGCTTGGCATCGCCTGCTCTTTTTTCGGGTATCTGAGTGTGAATTATGCTCTCAAGACGTTTACCACACCGGAGGTCTCCATAGCGCTTATCGGGGAGCCGGTTCTCAGTGTTGTCTGGGCCGGCCTCTTTCTGGCAGAGCCCGTTCATCTGTCTCAGCAGGCGGGGTTGTATCTCGGTGTTCTCGGGCTTGTCCTCTTCGTCTATATCAAGAGTAAAGACCGGAAAAGGGTTTCGAAATAAGGCCTTATAAAAGGGTTACAACGAGTGTGAGCACCGATAGGCCAAGCAACACGTAGAACATGATCTCAAGGGATGTGAAGTTCTTGTTGAGCTTTTCGACCTCTTCTGTGAGATCCTGGTATTCGTTGTTTAGGAATTTTTGCAGCTGGTCTATCTTCTGCTCAATTCTATGCAGCCTTACGGCTTCGGAACTGTCATTTTTCTCCTTCATTTAGTCTCCTTTTGGCGATTTCGGCAACAATTCCCGGGTCGCTTTTGCCCCGGGTCCGTTTCATCATGAGGCCAATGAAATATTTGAGCAGGCCCTCTTTGCCGTATCGGTAGGCCTCGACCTGTTCCGGATGTTCCGCCATCACATTAAGAAAGAGCTCATCGAGATAATCCCGGTCCCGAATCTGGGCCATGCCTGTCTCTTCGATCAGGTTGTGGACACTTTTCTCCGATGTCATGATCTTTTTTAAAAGTTTTTTTCCGGCTGAGTTCGTGATCCGGCCGCTCTTGATGTTTTCGATGAGGTCTTTGAGTTTCAGCGGTGTCAGTTTTGTTTCGTCAACGGATTGTCCGGTTTCTTTCAGTTTTTTCCGGACCTCTCCCATGAGCCATTTAATGATTCTCCGGGGGTTGACGTATCGGCTTGTCTCCTCAAAGAGCCGGCAAAGGGGCAGGTCACAGGCCAGTACCTTCGCATATTCCTCTGAAAGACCGTATTCGCCAATCAATCGCTGTAACAGTTCGTCCGGGAGTTCCGGGATTTCAGGTTTTATAACGGGGAGCTCGTCGAGATCTATGAGCGGCAGGTTCGGCTCCGGGAAGTATCGATAATCACCGATCGTCTCTTTTGTCCGGAGCAGATAGGTTGCCCGTCTTTTTTCATCCCAACCGCGTGTTTGGGAAGGGTCACACTCTTTGGAAGTCAGCATCCGGGTTAATCGCTTCTCCTCGTAATCAAGTGCCTGTCTCAGGTATTTGAATGAATTGAGGTTTTTGATCTCAACTTTTTCGGTTTTTTGACCTGTTTCACTGTCTTGAATAGAGATATTGGCATCACATCGCATCTCCCCCTTTTCCAAACCGCCGTTGGTAATCCCCAGGCGTATCAGTGTTATTCTGAGCCATTCAAAGAACTGAGAAGCCTCATCGGGAGAATCCAGGATAGGATCAGTCACGATCTCTATCAGAGGAACACCGCTTCTGTTGTAGTCAATCAGTTGTTCACGTCTGTTTGTTTTTTTATCTCTTCTGTAGGTTGTCTTACCCGAATCCTCTTCCATGTGGAGGCGCCGGATGGGAACTTTCTTTGAACGGTTGTTTTTGTAAAGAGATAAATAGCCGTTTTCAGCGAGCGGTGTGTAGTATTGGGTGATCTGATAGCCTTTGGGGAGATCGGGATAGAGATAGTTCTTCCGGTCAAATCGGGTTCCTGTGTTCAGTTTGCATCTCAGGCCTCTGGCGGCCTTTATGGAGAGGTGGATCATCTCCCGGTTGAGGGCCGGTAATGCACCGGGCTGGCCTGTACAGACCGGGCAGGTATTCTGATTGGCCTGTACCCGTGTCGTATCGGTGCTGCATCGGCAGAATGCCTTGGTCGCTGTTGCAAGCTGGACATGGATCTCGAGGCCTATCCTTGTTTTATACATCTCTAATCCTCTTTCAGAGAAGGAACCGGATAATTGCCGTCTTCGTAAAGCCCGAAGGATTTTTCCAGATTTCTTGCGATCTGCAGGAGGATATGATCGTGAAAGGGGGCCCCCATGAGTTGTATTCCAACGGGAAGTCCCCGTATCATTCCCATGGGAATCGACAGGGCCGGAAGTCCGGCAAGGTTAGCAACAACGGTATTGCTGTCAATGGCGTGTTCCTTAAGCGGATCCTTCAACTCGCTGAAACGGGGGGGGAGGATTGGACTGGTTGGAGATATAACGGCGTCGTATGCTTTGAAGAGGGTGAGTAACTTCTCAGCGATAAGGGTGCGCACCAGTTGGGCCTTTTTGTAATAGTCCGCGTAGAAGCTCCTTTTTAAGACGAAGGTGCCCAGGAGGATGCGTCTTTTCACTTCCGGGCCGAATCCGCTGCTGCGCGTCTTGACATTGAGGGCCTCATGTCCGCTGGCGTCCACCCGCAATCCAAAGTTGATCCCGTCGAATCTGTTGAGATTGGAGGAGGCCTCGGCAGAACTGAGGATGTGATAGACGGTGAGTGAATTGTGTAACTCGCTGAGACTAATCTCATCAACGGTGGCACCCGTCCATTTCACTTTTTCAACAGCGGTGTTGAAGAGTCTCTTGATCTCCGGGGAGCATTTGTCGGTCAGCTCATTGATAATAGCGATCCGTTTCTTCTCTATGGGGGTCTCAATCTCTTTCAAGAGATCGGTTTTGAGTTCACGGGTTATCGAATCGTTTTCATCACCGCCGGCGATGAACTGAACAATAAAAGCAGCGTCTCTGACCGATCGGGTGATGGGACCAATCTGATCGAAAGAAGAGGCGTATTCAACGAGCCCGTAACGCGATATAAGCGAGTATGTGGGTTTATAACCGACCACCCCGCAGAACGATGCCGGTATCCGGATCGATCCGCCTGAATCGGACCCTAACGCAAACGGGACCATCATGGTTGATACAGCAACGGCAGACCCGCCACTGCTTCCACCCGGACTTCTTTTCAAGTTCCAGGGATTCCTGGTGGAGAAAAAGGCGGAGTTACCGGTTGATGACCCCATGGAAAATTCGTCCATGTTTGTCTTTCCCATGACATAAAATCCCCTGCTTCTCAACCTTTTGACGACGGTGGCATCATAGACTGAATCATAATTCCAGAGCATCTGACTGGCACAGGTGGTTCGCGTCCCCCTGCACATGATGTTGTCTTTCAGCGCATAAGGGATACCCGGGCTGTCAGTTTTTTCCGGGAGGGAGATAAAGGCCTTGAGGGAACGATCGTATCGTTTGGTCCTTTCGTGAAAGAATCTGCCGTTAAAGGGCGTTTCATTTTTCCGATTGTATTGATATAATTCCTCTGCCGATAAACTGTTTAATCTCAACTGTTTTCCCCCATTTTCGAATCGTGAAATTATATCACAGTCTTTGTTGTATAATAGGGGTGTGAAAAGAAAACAAAAGGAAAGGGTGAGTTTTATGAAGAGAGGTTTTGTATTATTATGTCTAACGGTTTTTGTGGCTTTATCGGCGTTTTCGATTACACAGAAGACGGGAGAAGACGGTATGGATATTGCTTACAGGATCGGTGATGAGGCGACTCAGACGGTTTACTGGCAACCGGGCAAAACGGTTTTTATCACCGCTGAGCCCGACGAAAGAGTTGAGATAAGGCTTCCGGCCAATGCGACCACCGGCTATGAATGGGTTCTTGACAAGGGGTATCATAAGCGGTATGTCGAGTTTTTGAAGCGGGGATACGAGGTTGCAAACCCTGAGCTTCTCGGGTCTTCCGGCACATCTGTCTGGCTTTTTAAGGCCGGTCATGAAGGGGTTACCGAACTCACACTTGAATATCTGAGACCCTGGGAAGAGGAAACTGAAGATAAAAGAGTCGTTCTCATCCAGTTTAGAACGAAAAGCGACGGGTAAAGATGGATCATATTTCATATTCTGTTAACGAAAAAAAAGTGACGGTCGTACTGCCTGAGCAGATGGACATTCAAAACAGCGGTGAGGTACGCGAAGAGGTGTCAAATCTGATTCAGGAGAAGAGTGCAATGGACTTTTCCTTTGACCTTTCCCGTGTTGAGTATCTTGACAGTGTGGGACTCGGTGTTCTGGTCGGATTCCAGAGAAAGATCTACGGTAAGGGCAATGATGTAGTCTTTTTGAATCCGGGCCGGCAGGTGATGAGAATCTTTGAAACCACACAGTTGGAGAAGGTTTTTAATATTGTGCATAACGCGTCATTGTGAAGTTATGATGAGAAAGCGGCTGTGATATAATAGATGAGTCATAAAAAAGGGGGAAGGTCAATGCATGAGGAAATTCGATCAAGAGTTGAAAAAGTTTTAAAGAAGATGGAACAGGAGAAGATAGAGGTTCTGCTTTCTTACACCTTTGAGTATTCATCAAAGAATCCGCGTTATTTGAGCGGCTTTTCCGGTTCGTTTGCCTATGTCGTTATCTCAAAAGACAGACAGGTCATCTGTTCGGATTCGAGATACTGGGAGCAGATCAAGCGCGAGTCACCGCTGGAACTCGTCAGGTATAATCGTGAGAATGCGGACAGCATCCTCCGTGAACTCCTCGGCCAATACCAGATTATTGGTTTTGAAAGCAAGACAACAACGGTTCATGCGTTTAACGATCTCAAGGATAAGCTCGGGCATGACAAGCAGTTTGTGGAAGCTGATGATCTGATTAAAGAGATACGAATGAGTAAATCCGAGACGGAAGCTTCCAAGATAAGGAAGGCAGAGGAGATTGCCATCAAATCCCTTCGCCAGTTGTTCAAGGATATCAAACCCGGTAAAACCGAGCGGGAGCTGGCGGCCATATTGGAATTTTACATGGTACGAAACGGTGCGAGAAAACCGGCTTTTGACACAATAATGGGTTCCGGGGAGAATGGAGCGCTACCACATGCCGCCCCTTCAGACAGAAAGATTCGGGAGGGGGATTTTATTGTGATTGATTTCGGGGCGGAATTCGAAGGATACTGCTCCGATATCACGAGGACCATAGCGGTCGGGGAACCGACCGCTGAGATGAAAAAGGTCTACAACACGGTCCTGCAGGCACAAATTAAGGCTGAGAAGGCAGCAAATGCGGGGAAAACAGGTAAGGAAGTTGACAGCATTGCCAGAGATATGATCAAAGAGGCCGGATATGGCGAGTACTTTCAGCATGGGTTGGGACACGGTCTCGGTCTGGATGTCCATGAGGAACCTGCCGTTTCACAGAGAAACAACGATCTGCTCCCCGTCGGTGCCGTTGTGACAATAGAGCCCGGCATCTATATCCCCGGTCAGTTTGGTGTGAGAATAGAGGACGATATCTACATCAAAGAGGATTCAAACGAAGTGCTTACAAACATGGAAAAGGAAATGATCGTCATAAAATAGAGCGTTCATTTAAGACGTCAATGGAGTATTCGGGTTTTCATATTTCCAGGAGGTGTTCAATTGATTGACGTAGGTGGTTTGAAAAAGGGAATGGTTTTGCAAATAGAAGGGGACTTATTTCGTGTGACCGATATGAACAAACACTTTACCGGCCGGGGTAGCGGGATTATCAGAACAAAGTTGAAGAATATCCTCACCGGTTATACGAAAGAGATCTCATTCAACAGCGGTGAAAAGGTTGAAGAGGCTGATTTGAATTTTAAAGAAGCCGAGTTCCTCTACAAAGACGGAACCCATTATTATTTCATGGATACGGAGACATTTGAACAGTTTCCGATCGAAGAGGAAGCGCTTGGTGACGATGTCGTCTATCTCAAGGACAACATGCAGGTCAGTCTCATGTTTCATGAAGACAAGCCGATCGGTGTGAGGTTGCCAAATTCCGTTGTATTGGAAGTCCGTGAGACCGATCCCAACTTTAAGGGTGATACCGTTTCAAGCGGCGGGAAGCCGGCACTGATGGAGACAGGTTTGAAAGTGAATGTTCCCATGTTTATCGGGGTTGGCGAGAAACTGAGAATCGACACCCGAACGGGAGAATACATTGAAAGAGCTTAGAAAAACTTATTTTTACAGGAGGTGAACCTCATTGGAAGAGGCAAATGATAGAGATTTAAAGGCAATGAAGGATAATCAGGGTGAGACGCAATACGGTGTTGTTGAAGTATCGGATTCTGTTATTTATGATCTGGTAAATGTTGCTTTAGGCAAGATAGAAGAGATCGTTTATGATTCCAAGAATTCAAAGAAGGCTATCTCCATAGAAAGACGAAGCGGGGAAAATGTCGTGTCTGTAACGGTGAATATCAAGGTGTACTTGACAAAGAGTGTCAAAGAGGTTGCTGAAACTGTTCAGAAGACGATCAAAGATGAAGTTGAAGGAATGACCGGTCTTATCGACGTTGAGAAGGTTTCTGTTAATATTCTTGATGTCGAGATTCCGCCAAGTGCCGAAGAGGCGGAGGTTCCGGATGATGATTTAAGCATCGATGAGTCCATGAATGAGAGGAATGGAGAGAGATAATGGGATGGAAGATAGGAAGACTGTTCAGAATACTGGGAATCCCGTTGCTGGCCTTTGTGGGCGGACTGTGGTTTGCTTCGATTAATGCCGCGTTTCTACAGGTTTTCACGGCAAATACTTTCTGGGGCTTTTTCATCAGGATAGCCCTCTCAGCTGCGGGAGCCTATATGGTCTATATAGGATTTTTCAAACAGGAACAGTTCTTCGAATCCTCAAAAGATGAGAATCTCAACATTTTCGTTTCTCCGGAGGTCTTTAAAACGCTAATACACCGGGTTTTGGATAACTTTGACACCGTCGAGCTCAAACAGATCAAGATGAGGCCGTCAAAATTATCCGGTGTACGGGAATTAGTCGTTGACATATCCACATCCGATCCGTTCTCCATTTCGGATGTGCTATCAGAGCTTTACGAAAAGATCTCAAACACCATCGAGCAGAGTCTTGGCGATGCAATGGGTGTTAAGGTCATTGTGAAAGTCCGGTCCTTTGAGGTGAACAGTTAAATGAAGCACCCCTCTAATAAGGGAAAAAAGGTGTGGCCGAAGAGAAGGATTATGCGGGAAGTGGTTTTTAAAACCACTTTTTCGAGGGATATGAATGCCGGGATTGAAAACCCCGGACGGACCGATAATCTCATCCGGACACTCTTTTCAGAAGAGGATATTTATGACGGTCCCCTGATCGACAGCGCCAAGGAATATTATGCGGCTATCTCGGAGAAGGTCGGAGAAATCGATGAGATCATTAAACGCTATCTGTTTAACTGGAGTTGGGAAAGGCTGGCCCTTGTCGACAAGACAATACTGAGATTGGGAACCTATGAGCTGCTGTATCAGATGACGGTTCCAATCGAAGTCACCTTGAATGAATCAGTGGAACTGGCGAAGAAATATGGAACGGAGAAGAGCGGGAAATTCGTGAACGGGGTCCTGGATTCAATTGCAAGAGAGCTTGTCCCCAGGGAAAAACTCAAACTCTAATCAACAAGACACCTGTTTCGGGTGTCTTTTTTTGTCTGGAGGTGTCTTTGTGAAGACGGATATTGAAATTGCTCAATCATGTGACATGAAGCGGATCGTTGAAATCGGGAAAGACCTCGGTATTGAAGATGAGCTGGTGCCCTACGGCCATTACATAGCAAAGATTCCGGCAACACTTTTAAACAGATACAAAGACCGGAAAGACGGCAAACTGATTCTGGTCACGGCCATCACACCGACGCCTGCGGGAGAGGGTAAGACCACCACGAGCATCGGGCTTTCTCAGGCCTTGAATAAACTGGGAAAGAAATCAACCGTAACACTCAGAGAACCCTCACTGGGCCCTGTTTTTGGTGTAAAAGGCGGTGCTGCCGGCGGGGGATATTCCCAGGTTGTTCCCATGGAGGATATCAACCTCCACTTCACCGGGGATATCCATGCCGTTACAACAGCCCACAACCTCCTCTCGGCAATGATCGATGCGCATATCAAGGCGGGCAACGAGAAAGACTTCCGGGCCAGCACCATCTATTGGCCCCGGGTCATGGATATGAACGACCGGGCTTTGCGGAGTATCGTTGTGGCACTCGGCGGGCTTTCAAACGGGCAGCCGAGAGAGGACAAATTCATCATCAGCGTGGCGTCGGAGGTAATGGCGATACTCTGTCTGTCAAAGGACCTGGAGGATTTGAAGGAACGCTTTTCAAAGATTATCCTCGGGAGAAGCGCGGACCGGAAATTTATTACGGCCGATGACTTAAAGGCAAGCGGGGCCATGGCCGCTCTTATGAAACAGGCCATTAATCCCAACCTGGTTCAAACACTTGAACATACTCCCGCCATCGTTCACGGGGGGCCTTTCGCGAACATTGCACACGGGACCAATTCGATCATTGCAACCAAACTTGCCATGAAACTCTCCGACTACACCGTTACAGAGGCCGGCTTTGCTGCCGATCTGGGTGCCGAGAAATTCCTCGATGTTGTCACCAAAACCGGGGATTTCTGGCCGGATGCAACCGTTCTGGTCGCGACAATAAGAGCCTTGAAGATGCATGGAGGCGCCAAAAAGAAGGAGCTCGACACTGAAGACCTGGAAAAACTTGAAAAAGGCATCTCAAACCTGAAGGTTCACATCGAGAATCTCAAGCAGTACAATATGCCGGTTGTTGTTGCCTTGAACAGGTTTCCCACGGATACTGAGAAAGAGATTCAACAGGTCATGAAGACGGTTGAGTCGATGGGGGCAAAAGTAGCCCTCAGCGAGGTCTGGGAAAAAGGCGGAGAAGGCGGCATCGAACTGGCAGAAGAAGTACTCCGGGCAACAGCAGTAAAAAATGAACCGGTCAGGTTATACGACTGGGATGACAGCATAGAGGAAAAGATCGAAAAGGTTGCCAAAAAGGTCTATCGGGCCGGTAAAGTGGACTATACGAGTGAGGCAAGAAAACATATCAGGATGTACGGAAAGGAATACGCCCACCTCCCGGTGATTATTGCCAAGACGCAGGCTTCGATTTCAGACGATCCAAAAAAGATTGGCGCACCGGGCGGGTATACCTTTACCGTCAAGGATTGCACCGTATCAGCGGGAGCGGGTTTTCTGGTGGTTTATGCCGGTGATATCATGACAATGCCGGGGTTGCCGAAACATCCTTCTGCCATGGATATTGATATTGATAAAAACGGGGAGATCCGGGGCCTTTTCTGATTGCGATTATGATATAATCCTAATGACAATTCTTCAAGAGGTGTTTGAATGCTTGATTTTAGATTTGATGGACAGGATTTGACCCTTTGGATAGATAAAAATACCACAAAAGATGAGCTGATCTCAGAGATCGATGGGAAAATCGATAAGATGATTACCTTCTTTGAGGAAGGAACGCAGCTTTCCGTTTATTTTGAGGCCGGGATGGAACAGTCGGATTTTATTCCGTTTATCTTAGACAAAATAAACGAACGGCAGATAACACTGAAATCACTGCTGTTTGTGAAACCGGAAAGAAAACTCAACCGGCAGATGAATATTACCGATTTATCTGAAAAAAAGGAAAGCCCGAAAGAGGAAGCCCCGGTCACCAAGCGGTTGAAGATCTTTAGAATGACCGTGAGATCAGGCCAGTTATTTGAATACGAAGGGGATGCACTGCTGATAGGGAATGTCAATAAAGGGGCCGAGGTCACGATTTACGGCAATCTGATTGTTTTGGGTGAGGTGAAGGGCAATCTGAGGATCGGGAAGAACGATCCGGAAGAATCCTTTATCCTTGCAACATCGCTTCATCCGAACATCATACAGATTGGAGATACGATCTCATCGGATATCAGCAGTGATGAGATAGCGATCTGCAAGTTGAAGAACGGCAGGCTGACATTGGAACCAATAACAGATCAATTAATATCAGGAGAATTATTGAGAAGATAGCAGGGGGATTGATATGTCGAACGGACTGAAGGAAATGTTGCTGGAATTTTCAAAGAGTTACGGCCCTCCCGGTCGTGAGGAAGGGACCAGAAAATCGATTGCAAAATGGGTGAAGCCCTATTGCGATAAACTGGAAACGGACCGCTCAGGCAACCTGATTGCCGTGAAGTACGCAAACGGTGAACGAAAGGGCAGCCTGATGATCACCACGCACATGGACGAGGTCTGCATGGTGGTATCAAAGGTGCTGGAGGAAGGCTATCTCCGGGTGGAGGGGATTGGACTTGATCCGAAACTCCTGCCGTCCCAGAAGGTCAATATACACACGAGAGACAACCGGGTCTTGAGAGGCGTTATCGGGATGCTGGCGCCCCATCTTCAAACGAAAGAGACAAAAAACAAAGTCTCCGATTTCGATGCACTCTTTGTGGATTGTTCCATGCATGATATCAAGAACTTTCATGTGGGGGATTTTATCACCTACGAGGTGGATCCCTTGATCGTCTCATCAACTGTTTTCACCAAAACCACGGACAACAGGGCGAGTTGTGCGGCATCCGTTGAGGCGCTTCGCATGCTTCAGCATTTCAGGCACGATTATGATGTCTATGCGGTTTTCTCTTCAAGAGAGGAAGTCGGAGCCTTTGGAGCCCGGACAGCAGCCAGCCTGCTTCAGCCTGATGCGGCAATCGTGGTTGATATGACCTTCGCCGATGAGAAAGTGGAAGGATACAACGATCTGAAGATTGGGGACGGGCCGGCGATTGGCAAAGGGCCGGTTCCAACGCGAAAAGTGACACGATACATCGAAAGAATCGCTGAGCAATATAATATCAAGACCCAGGTCGAACCGGTTCCCGGTAGAACGGGGACAGATGCGGATCAGGTACAGCTTGAGGGGATACCGGTGGGCCTTCTGTCCATTCCCCAGAGTTATATGCACAATCCTTACGAAAAAATCGAACTCAATGATATCAAAGAGACGGGAAGACTGATTGCCCATCTCACTTGTGAACTCAAAGAAAGTGAGTTTTGTCTTGGGTCGAAGAGCAGAGAAGGTGAGCGCTGATGTATTTAAAAGAACTCTCTGAGATCAGAGGTGTATCCGGCAATGAAGTCCGGGTGGTGACCTTTTTAAAGGAAATGATAAAAGAACTTCCGGTGAAACCGGACAGCATCAAAGAAGATCATCTCGGGAACCTCATGTGCCTGCGGAAAGGAAAAGATTCCACAAAGACGGCTGTCTTGATGGCCCATACGGATGAGGTCGGTCTCATGGTAACGAGGATAGAAGAGGACGGAAGACTCCTTGCCAGACCGCTCGGGGGTGTTGATACAAGAGTCATGCTGGGAAAGAGGGTCCTGATCGGCGATGACGATATTCCGGCTGTTATCTCTTACAAGGCGATACACAATCAGAAAGATCCCCTTAAATCGCCGCCCCGATGGTCCGATATTAAGATTGACACGGGGTTGGGCGACAAGAAAACGGTTGAAAAGAGGATTCAAATAGGCGACACGATCAGTTTTGACACCAGGTTTGAGGAGTATGATAACCGGTATGTCGGCAAGGCCTTTGACGACAGAGCCGGGTGTTCAATGCTGCTGAGGATGATGCATGAAATGGAGGAGACACCTGAGCATAACATTGTCTTCGCCTTCGTTGTGCAAGAAGAGACCGGTTTACGGGGAAGCGGTATGGTTTTAAAGCACTTTCATCCTGATGCAGTGCTGGTTATCGAGGGCACAACGGCCGGGGATAACCCCGAGTTGAAAGAGGCGAGATGGTCCACCCATTTGGACAACGGACCGGCCGTCAACTATCTGCAGGGGGGCTACGCCATCGACAGAAGACTCTTCGAAGTTGTGCTTCAGACAGCAAGGGAGAACAAGATACCCTTCCAGTTAAAGGGCAGAACCGTAGGCAGCACAGATACATCAAGAACAGCGCGGTCGTTCTACGGGGCACCGGGAGCGGTTGTCAATGTACCCTCAAGGTACATCCATTCACCTGTATCTGTGATGTCAAAAACGGATTTTGAAAACACATACAAACTCGCCAGGGCGGTTATTAATAACAAAAATTTTGTACGGGTATCATATGACCCGAAGACACGGGGGGCATAATCGATGAAAGAGTTAATCAAAAAATTAGTTGAAGTTTCCTCACCAAGCGGAAGAGAGGATAGTATACGCGAAACAATCATCAATGAACTTGAAGGATATGTGGACGAATACCGGGTGGATGCCATCGGGAATCTGATTGTCCGCAAAGCGGGCAGTGCCGAGAATCCCAAAAAGATACTGCTGGACGGTCATGCGGATGAGATCGGCGTTGTGATCACCAATATCGATAAAGACGGTTTTCTAAGAATCGATCCGGTCGGCGGTGTGAATCCGCTGATGCTTTTAGGCGCGGTCATGCGTTTTCGTTCAAAGAGTGACGGGTCGGTTATCCGGGGGATTGTCTCATTCGAATCCGAGACCGCCAGGGACCTGCAGAACAATTACAAGAATCCCTCATTTGATAATCTGTTTCTCGATATCGGTGCCACATCGAAACCGGATGCTCAGGAAAAGGTCAGTATCGGTCAGTTTGGTACGTACGATGCGGGATTTATCGATCAGGGCAAGCGACTGATTTCAAAGGCAATGGATGACCGGATTGCCTGTGCCATCATTGTTCAACTCTTCAGGATCATTGAGAATCCTGTTAATGACCTCTACGGGGTCTTTTCGGTCCAGGAGGAGGTCGGTATTGTCGGGGCCAGTGTTGCCGGATATGATATTATGCCGGACATGGCAATTGCCATCGACGTGACGGGCAACTCCGATACACCAAAGGGTTTCAAGAGAATGGATCTTCAACTGGGGAAGGGGCCTGCCATCAAGATTAAAGACCGGGCGTCTATTTCTGACAGAAAGGTTGTCGATGCCCTGATGGAAGCGGCCGGGGAGAACAATATTCCCTATCAGCCCGAAGTATTGATCTTCGGGGGAACCAATGCACATGGCTATCAGTTGACACGTTCGGGTATTCCTTCCGGCACGTTGTCTATCGTCTCCAGATATGTGCACAGTCCTCATGAGATGGTGGACTACGACGATGTCATCAATGCTGTTGAATTGTTGAAAAGGGTCGTTGAGAAGAAGTCCTAATATGAATCACTTCTTTTCTTTTGAGGCGACAGAGGAGAACAACACATCGATAGCGATCAAGAACAACATCAACCTTTCCGGGTTGGATTCGGTGATCGGAATGAATCAGGCGTCTTTCCTGATTATAGATACAAGTTTTAAACTGGCACTTACAGAGAGGCCTGAGGCAACAGATTTTATCAACAGCGGCTATCCTGTTAACGGGGGAGAGCGATGCAAATCCATCGATCGGGTCTTTGAGTTGATTAACGAGATTCACAACCTGAAAAAGAAACCGGAACAGATCATCGCCATGGGGGGAGGGTCATTAATTGATCTCTGCGGGTATCTTGTTTTAACGTCGATGCCCGATTGTCGATTCACCGTTATTCCGACCACCCCGCTTTCCCAATTAACAGGTTTTTACAAGCGTAAGTTTTTTCTGAACTATGACAGAAAAAAGGACAGGTTGTTTGTTCGCGGTCTTCCGGATTATAATCTCATCCTCCCCGATCTGCTGAGGGTTTTTCAGATGGATGATTTGAGAGAAGCTCATCTGGTGGCCTTTTCTGTCGCCATCGGATACGACTCCCGGTTCTTTTACCTGGTCAAACGATCGCTGGACAGTATGGTCAAAGATAAGGTCAACTGGGATTATCTGACGGAGATGATCTGGGAGAGTAATTTTCTCAGGGCAAAAGCGACACAGAATCTGAAGGGGAAATTCCCCGGCGAGACCTTTGCGGATTTTCTCCAGACGGCAACGTATCTGAATCTTGATTATATCAAGGCACTGAGCCTTGGATTGAGAATCGAGGTCTTCATATCACGCAAGCTCGGTTATCTTTGTCGGGAAACGTATGAAGAGATCGATCATTATCTGAAAAAACTGATCACGATGAAACGTTATGATTTTGATTTTCAGACACTTGTTTCGACAGTCAAAGAAGAAGGAATGGTCTATCTGCCGATTCTGAAATCATTCGGTGCAACTGAGAATACCAGATTGAAACCCGGGCATGTTGAGGATTTGCTTAAGGAATTTATCAGCGAAAAATAATGGACAGTGGTGAAAGTATTGAACAATCTGTTACCGAAGAATAAAAGCAGTCAGAAGAATAAAAAGAAGCGCTCAAAAAAGTTCAATCTCGGACCTACCGGGACAAGGGAGAAAAAAAGCAAGTCCGATGCAGATGTCGGGTTAAGCAGAGGGCAGACGATCTTCCTTGCCGTTGTCGTTGTTTCACTTGCCGTCGCCGTGGGGGCATTGTCCTTTTGGATTAACATGTTGATAAACGAGAATGAACAACATGAACTGATGATTACGCGGTTGGAGCAGGAGATAACCCGTCCGGCAACGGATACTGAAGATGAAAAAGAAGAGAATACAACGCCCGCCACAAAGAACTACGCTGATATTCCGGATGAAACAGGCCCCGATGTTGTTGCCGGGGCTGAAAACCCGCAACTGGCTGAAAAAAAGGAATTTATTTATGATGAGTATTTTGAATCATCAAAACAGATCATCAATCAATGGGAAAAACTGACATATTACACATGCAATGAAAAAGCGGCTCTCAGACTGATTGAAGACAGCGGTCTTGCGTATATGATCTCCAGAAATCCCGACCCGGCTTACAATCTCGTTCTTTTCGGGGATTACAGGCCGCCCTGGATCGATGAACTCGAGGAGTGGGAGCGAAGAAGGAGTCAGGCGGTTTCAGAATATGCCCAAAGCTCTGATGCATCGCCCACTGATGCCGCAACGGATGCTAACGCATTCTTTGAGATGCCGGAGGAACTTGAGGGCCTGGAGGTCGAACAGCAGGATGTGATGATGGGGATTCAGCTGCTGTCATCAACCAGCGAAAAAGAAGTCCGTGAACTGGTCTGGGTATTGAGGAATGAGATGATCCCCGCCTATATCTATTCATATCCACAGGAGTACACGAATAAGCGACGTTATACCCTTCAGATCGGCATATTCCCGAACCGGGAGCAGGCAAAGGAATTTCAGGAGGTCATGAAGAAGGAAGAACGGGATTTCTATCTGGAACTCATTCAGCGCGATGTTGTCAACAGTTATATCCGTATGATTATTGAATAAAAATGCCTTTTCTGAGAACCCATGTTCCGTTTTTAACCGCCGTTATGGTCTTTCTTGCATTATTATTGACAGCCTCTGTGGACTTTTATCCGCAGAGGTTGTTATTGTTGGCGGCGTCTTTCCCGGTTTTCTCGATCGTAACGATCTTTCTCAATCTTGTATCAAAACAAACCGCGTTCGTGCTTGTCTTTTTATCAGCCGTTCTTTTTTTTCTGATGTTGTCGGTTCCATTTTCATCCGCCCCGGAGGGGACATTCGATGTTGTTGGAAAGATCAACAGAAAAAACCCCGATACACTGCGTCTCTCTCCAGTCTACTTCCTCCTCGATGGAAAAGAGAAAGGCGATAAAACCTGGGTTAAACAGCGGGGGGAGTTTTACTTTTCCAGGAACGGGGAAGAGACCTACTTTACGGGCGACTGGCTCGCCTTTGAGGGGGTCAACAGGAAATACCACGGCATCAATTTCCTGTCCTCACCGGCATACCTTCAGCCTTTCAGTTCCCCATACTCGCCGAATCTGTTTGAGCGATTAAACCGCTTTTTCCAGCAAAAAGCCGGGGCGTTTAAGCGTTTTGTCTTCGAAACAGTGGGGCGCGAGCTGGGTCCGATTTCAACGGGCCTTCTTCTGGGGACGGGAATGGATTCAAAGACCCGGGAGACCGTCAATGCATCCGGCCTGTCGTATCTTTTTGTTGTTTCGGGGTTTCATTTCTTTCTGACCTATTTCTTCTTCTCCTATGCCCTGTCTTTTTTTCGAACGGGACGGCTCTTCAACCTGACGTTGAAACTCCTGTTTGCCCTGACCTTTCTCTTTGTCTCCTCCTCAAGCCCGTCGGCGTTAAGGGCCTTTCTGATGATCGCCCTCTACGAGGTCTTCCGGTTCTTTGACTATCCCGTCAGCTCGTACAACGTGGTGGGGATCAGTGCTCTGATCCTTCTGTTGGCGGACCCGTCCATTGCTGTCAACGCAGGCTTCCAGCTCTCATTCGGGGCTGTGCTCGGTATTCTGCTGTTCAACGATTTTCTGAAACGTTTCACGAAGAAGAACCTGTCAATAACCGTCCTGGGTTCCCTGCTCTTTATCATCCCGATCACGTCAGCTCAGTTTGGAACGGTTCCGCTCCTCTCGATCCCGGTCGGCTTTCTTCTCTCCATCAGTGTGATCCCTTTAACGATGATGATCCTTCTGCTGAGCCTGTGTTTTTTCCTGATCAAACTAACCCTTCTCTCTCAGTTCTTTCTGCTCGGCATCAGCCCCTTGCTAAAACTCAATTCTCTGGTTGTCGACTTTCTCTCAAGCCATAAGGGAACCGTTCCGGTCTCAAACCTCACAGCGTTGATTTTGGCCATCTGCTGCGGGGTGGTTATACTTATCATGATCTGGTTCATTCTATACAGACCTGAGAAGAAAAGACTTGATCTGTAATTGGGTAAAGCGTGTTGAATTATTAATAATGAAATCGGCAGGAAAGAATGATGATCTCATCCTCTGAATATCTGTAAACCAATCTGTGTTCATAATCATTTCTTCTTGACCAGCAGCCCTTCAGTTGAAAACGAAGAGGTTCAGGTTTGCCCGGGCCTTGAAAGGGATGGCGTTTAATTGCTTTTATCAATTTGTTAATCTTTTTGAGTTTTGGTTTATCCGTTTTCTGCCAATACAAGTAATCATCTCAAGCTTGATCTGTAAAGGCAATTGTCATTCTTCAATCAAATCTCTTCTGGTTGTTTTACCCTTGTCGGCGTTTTCAATTGAGTTCATGAGGTGCTTTGCGTTGTTTTCAGTAGATAGCAGGTAAGCAGTCTCTCTTATTGAATTAAAGTCTTCGAGCGAAAGGATGACAACGTTTCTTTCATCCTTTCTTGTGACAATGACCGGCTCATGACTGTCGACAGCCGTATCAAAATATTGCTTTAAATTCCGTCTTAATTTTGAATAGAGGACAGATTTCATTGTTTCACCTTCTTTCATGGAAGTACAATTTATTGTACCATATAATATCTTTATAGAATGAAATATCTGGAATCAGGGGGACAGGTCCATTGATTATGAATTCGTAATCAATGGACCTGTCCCCC
>CAZVWW010000025.1:0-23128 GCA_964631265.1 uncultured Thermotogaceae bacterium | reverse complement strand
TAAGGCTAATAGAGCCTTACATTCTGAATGAGTTGTTCAAATCCTTTCTCTTCACTGCGCCATTGTTCCAGAAGCGTGTCCAGTTCCATTCTGCCCTCCAGATAATCTCTGATTCTGTCATCTCCACTTAAGGATTCAAGTCTTGAGACATCCGCATATTGGTTATAACTGATCTTGTCCCCGTGAATTTCCGTGATTCCTCTCATGAAATAAAGGATCTGCGGGAGAAAATCCGCTTCTCTTTGGACGGGAAAGAACTCAATCCCGAAACAGATTTGGTTTTCATGTTTGGAAGAGAACGGGACAAAGGCCCTTTTTCTGTATTGAAAACCCTCAAAGGGTCTTTTATTCAGCCACTTGTATATCTTATCCATGTCCACCCACGGGGCGCCATACATTTGAAAGGGCTTTGGGCTCCCTCTGCCTTCCGAGAGATTGGTTGCTTCAATAAAGCACCCCCCCGAATAGCACACATTCGACGCGTACGTTGGTATAGCGGGGGAAGGGACATTCCAGAGCAGACCGGTTTCCGGGAATTGCATGTCAGGCTTGTAATTGTCCATCCTGATGACGTCGAGATCCACGTCGATTTTAAATTCATTCTTGAAATAACGGGCCAGCTCTCCGGGGGTCATACCGTATCTTATGGGCAGTGCGTATCCTCCGACAAAAGATTCGTATTCCTTTTGGATTCTTGAGCCTTTCACGGTCTTGCCCAACGGATTGGGTCTGTCCAGTACGATGAGCTCCTTGTTGAGTTCGGAAGCAGCCTCCATACTGTATGCCAGTGTATAGATATAGGTGTAATACCGGACACCCGCATCCTGGATGTCGTAAACAAGGAGGTCAATATCTGAGAGATCGTCGCTGCCCGGTTTCTTTTTGTCGCCGTATAGACTGATTACAGGGACTTTGTACTCCGGATGAATTGAATCCGAAACAGCCTGACCGTCTGCAACCCCGTAAATGCCGTGTTCTGGGGAAAAGACTTTTTTAATCTTCAAACCGGCATCGAGAAAAAGCCTGATGTTATCGTTTAGGTCTGAATCAACCCCGGAGAAATTCGTGATTAATCCAATTCGTTTTCCGGTAAAGAGTGTTTTGTTTTCTTCAAGCCGGTCAATTCCTAACCTTACTTTCAAACCATCCACCTCATTTCTATAAATGCATAACAATCTTTTGCTATTAAAACACACTGTTCAGTTAAGATGGCTCAGAAAAACAACTTAAAACAGGACACGATAAGTCTATTTTGAAAGACTTCTTGGATCAAGCGTATCTCTCAAACCATCTCCGATAATATTAATACTGAGTACAATGACCGCTATGATGAAACCCGGGAAAAGTGCCACCCAGGGAGCGCTGAGCAGATAATCGCTGCCCGCTCCCACCATTCCGCCAAGCGTTGGCTCAGGGGGTGGTACACCAAGGCCGAGAAATCCCAGCGTTGCCTCAGAGAGCATCGCTGTGGAGAAATTGGTTGTAAATGTCACGATCAATATTGAAAAAAGATTGGGAATGACTTCTTTCATGATAATGCTGAAATGCCGTTTTCCAAGTGCTCTGCCTGCTTTGACATACAGCTGTTCTTTGATCGAGATGGCGGAGCTTCTGATGATTCTTGCGAAGATCGGCGTATAGACGATTCCAATCGCAATGATAAGATTACGAACACTTGGACCGAAGAGGGCGATGATAAAGAGTGCGAGTATGATGGCCGGAAACGCAAACATGGCATCGATGAACCGCATGATGATCTGGTCCGCCCATTTGCCGAAATAACCGGCTGAGACGCCCAGAGCCGTTCCAAGGATGGATGCCAGTATTACCGCTAAAAAGGATATCTGTATGCTCTTTTGAATACCGAATATGATGCGGGAAAAGATATCCCGGCCAAACTGATCAGTGCCGAATAGATGATGCGGTGCGGGGCCTTTCATGAAATATTCCCCGTCCATTTCCAGGGGATCATAAGGGGCAAAGAGTGACGGGAAAAGCGCAATCAGGATGACCAGTACGAGGATGGAAAAACTGATGGCATTTAACGGGTTTCTGAAGAATTTTTTCGCAAGTTTCTTAAATTCCACTGATCACACCCCCACTATTGAGAAAGATCGATTCTGGGATCGATGATACTGTAGAAAATGTCGATGAGGATATTGAGTAGAACAATCATAATGCCGATAAACGCAACAATCCCCTGCACAACCGGATAATCCCTCTGATTAACTGCTTGTAACAGCAATCTTCCCATACCGGGTATGGCAAACATACTCTCTATGACGATAGTGCCGCCGATGAGATAGCCCAACTGAATACCGGCTGTGGTGATAACCGGAATGGTGGCATTTCTGAGGGCATGTTTGAAGATCACTTTGCTGTTCTTGACCCCTTTGGCCTTTGCAACCTTGATGTAGTCCTGTGAAAGCACGTCGAGCATTGAATTTCTCGTCATCCTCATGACTTGAGCTGCAATCATGATTCCGAGTGTAATCGATGGAATCAGGATGATCTGAAGGTTTTTTCCCGGATCGGAGAAGAACGGCACGAATCCGAAGAGTGAGTAATCTGCAAAAAGGCCTGATATCAGCACAATAAAAATGGCCCCTATCCAAAAGACCGGGGCGGACAAACCCACCAGTCCCAATACACGGAAAAAGTAATCAACCCCCGTATTCTGCTTCACAGCAGAAGCAATGCCGAACGGGATCCCAATTGCCACACTGAAAACAATGGACATGAAAGCGAGTTCAAGGGTTATCGGAAATTTCTCGGCAATCAGCGTTCCCACATCCTCGCTGGTACGCAGGGATGTTCCGAGATCGAAGGTAACGAGGTCCTTCAACCAGGTGAAGTATTGTACAATAAGCGGTTTGTCGAGTCCGAGCTTGGTGTAGAGGTCCTGTACCTGTTCTTCTGTTAGATAATTCTGGGTTCCCAGCATAATATCGACAACGTCTCCGGGAACAAGATGGATGGATATGAAGACGATGAAAGTGAGCAGTAGTATGGTTGGTACAGCTGAAATGAGTCTTCCCAAAATGTATGCAAGTTTCAAATGAAATAACCCCTTTTATAATGGTAACCCCCGGATATAAATCCGGGGGATGTAAAAGTGCTGATTCTATTTCATTTCAACAAAACGAAGATAAATCAGGCTCTCATTACTCATCGGAACAAAGCCTTTCACGGCTTTTTGTGATGCATAAAGGTTATTCGGTGAATAGAGGAAGAGGAACGGTGATTCTTCTACAAGGATCCGCTGGATCTCGTTGTAGATCTCTTTTCTGGCCTGATAACCTGTCGTTGTCCTGCCCTTTTCAAGCAGTTCATCGACTTTGCCGTTTGAGAAGTTGAATTTGTTAGTCGAACCCTGTGAATGGAATGTCCTGTAGAGCTGTTTATCAGGGCTGACAGATCCCGCGTTCAACGATACAAAGGAATCGAAGTCGATGTTGATCCATTTGTCAATGAAGATACCCCATTCAACCATGTCGATCTTGGCATCGATTCCGACGGCCTTGTACTGAGCCTGCAGAGCCTCTGCAATCTTGTCAAAGTTGTATCTTGCTGCAACTGTGATGGAGAACTCAAACCCGTCCGGATAACCGGCTTCTTTGAGCAGTTCCTTCGCTTTTGCCGGATTGTATGAAAATTCGGGAAATTCCGAAGGTGGAATGGCCCAGGCCTTCACAGTTGGATTCATGACTCCCGTCACACTTCCCTCGCCGAAAGAAACCATCTGAATAATCTGTTTTCGGTTGACGGCATAACTCATGGCTCTTCTGACTTTTGGATTGTCAAGCGGTTCAACGGCGTTATTGATACCGAGAAGATAATAGCTTAAAACAGGTTGTCTGTAGATGTTGAAATTGTCTTTGCTGAGCATGTCGAGACTGGGTGGTTCGTTGACCTTCGACATATTCACATCACCATTCTTGAGTGCTGATATCCTGGAAACTTCCTCCGGGATAATAACAAAGGTAATCGCATCGAGTGTCGGGACGTTTTCGATGTAGTATTTGTCATTTTTCTCGAGTTTGATGTAATTTCCGGATTTTATCTCGGTCAAAGCAAAAGGTCCCGTACCATTCGTTTCAAGCTGCATATTAGCGCCGCCTTCAACAAAATCTTTCGACACGATTGAGCTGTTGACCCCGGCAAAGTTTGATAGCAGAGCATCCGCCATCGGTGTTGCCAGTTTGAACTCGATTTTGTTGCCGTCGACGATTTTGATGGATTCAACTTCTGAATAGTATGAAGCCGCAGGAGAGCCGTAATCCTCGTCAAGAATCCTGTTGAATGTGTAAATAACATCCTCGGGTGTCATCTTTGTGCCGTCGTGGAAATAGACCTCATCTCTCAATGTAAAGACAATCGTTTTTGCATCGGGGGTTTCATAGCTCTTCGCAAGATTTGGAACAAGTCTCATGTTTTCATTATAACGAAGGAGCCCGTCGTAGACATTTTCCAATATCCTGTGAGAGGCAAATGCCGTTACCTGATTCGGATCAAGTCCTACCGGTTCTGTTTCGATGGCAAACCTGAGATTGCCATCGGCCAAGATGATGACTGAGAATAAGGACAGTAAGATGACCAATAAGAACAACTTAGCTTTTTTCATTCAAGATCCCTCCTGGATTAATGTGCAAGATTTGTGATATCAAAATCACAATTCAAATATTCTCTTGATTAACATTATATCATACAAATTGGATTTTTCATATTTGACTATAATGACAATTCAGAGTATAATGTTATTACAATATGTTTAGCTGACGATCGAGTCGATTTTTTCAAAAAGGTTATAACAAATACTGATAGGTTGTTAAAAGACTCTATTAAAGAGCCTTTTTGATATGTGAATTCATAGCGGGGAAAACTGACGCAACCTGTTTTCACAGCCGGTGTTTTCCGTTAAAAAAAGAGGAGGAGGAATATTATGACGAAGAAGATCTTTCTGGCAGTTCTCATTGTAGCCCTTGTCATTAGTGGAACATTGTTTGCAGAGGAGATTAAACGTGGTGGATACGTGAGGATGACACCGATGAAACAGGGTGTACTGGTTCAGAATTTTAACCCTTTCTCACCGAACTCACTGGAGGCTGTTGTCGGTTGCTTCTATGAGACACTCATCTATTACAATCCAATGACCGGAGAAACAGTACCGTGGCTTGCTGAATCCTACGAATGGGCTGATGATCTGCTTTCAGTAACATTCGACCTGAGGAATGGGGTTCAATGGAATGACGGTGAACCATTCACCGCAGAGGATGTTCTGTTTACGGCAAGACTGGGGAAAGAAAATAAGGCGCTGGATACAAGCGGTATCTGGAGTCAGGGACTTAAGCGGGTTGAGAGCTCATCCGCCGATTCGGTCACTTTCCATTTCGAAGAGGTGAATACGACCATACTTGAGTATTTCTCCAATGTGTTCATTGTTCCCAAACACATATGGTCTAAGGTTGATGATCCACTGACCTGGACAGGGAACAAGAATCCCGTGGGAACCGGAGCCTTTATTTACAAGGAAGGTTCTTTCACGGAACTCTCATACACACTGGATTCCAATCCGGATTACTGGAAGCTGGGAGAAGACGGTAAACCACTGCCCTATATCGACGGTATCAAGTTTATTTCAACCACAAATGAGCAGGTTGGATTCAAACTGGCCAATGATGAGTACGACTGGGCCGGGTATTTTGTTGCCAATATCGACGAGGTCTATGTCAAATCAGATCCCGAACATCACAAGTACTGGCTGCCTGAAGGCAACCTTGTCTTTCTCAATCTCAACAATCTGAAAGCACCTTTCGACGATCCCGAAGTGAGAAGGGCCATTGCCTATGCGCTCGATCCGGCAGAGATCACCAGAATTATGGCAAGCGGAGCGGTTCCGGCCAACATTTCGGGGTTGCAGTCACAATTCTTGGATCTTGCAGATCCTGCCCTTGATGAATACGGTGTGGTCTACGATCCCGACTATGCAAGGATGATACTTGAGGATGCCGGCTGGGAGATGAACAACAACGATATCTTTGAAAAAGACGGAGAAGAGATGTCGTTCAAACTCTACACACCCACCGGATGGACCGACTGGGTTACGGCATGTGAGGTTATCTCATCCCAGTTAAAAGAAGCGGGGATAGAGGCCGTTGTCACACAGGCAGCCTGGCCAAGTCCGTATAAAGACAATCTGTATACCGGGAATTACCGGATGTGTATGGGGATATCAGTGACTGGAACCAATCCTCACTATCAGTATACGCGATGGATGCACTCGGAAAATTGGGCACCGCTGGACGAGAGAACGGCGAATTACTATGGTATGCGATATAAGAATCCGGTTATCGATGAAGCACTTGAAGCATATAAGAAGGAAACGGATCCCGAGAAGCAGGCTGAATGGATGAAGATAGCCGTTGCCGAATTTCTTGAGGATATCCCGTCCGTTCCGCTTTTCTTCAATCCTGTCTGGTTTGAATACAATACGATCAGATTTGTCGGCTGGCCCAATGCGGATAATCCGTATGCCCTGCCGAGACCGGGTGGGATGCATAAGTTACCGGTGCTGTTTAATATACACCTTCGATAGTTTTTTTGAATGATAGAGGCTCCTTCAGGGGGGCCTCTTTATATACTTTTTTTTATTTTTGAAGAAGAGGTGGAAAAAACCGGATGAAATATTTTGCCAGAAAGGTCGGTCTCCTGTTATTTGCATTGTTTGTTGCCATCACGATAAACTTTTTCTTACCGAGGATGATGCCCGGTGATCCGGCATCCGATCTTGTTGATAAGATGCAGGGTATACCCCCGGAGTCCCTGGAATCCATCAAGGCTGCGTTTGGTGTTGACACCGATGAACCCATTCTGGTGCAGTACGGTAAGTATCTGGCTAATCTTGCCAAAGGGGATTTTGGTATTTCCCTGTCGCGTTTTCCAACACCGGTTTCCGAAGTGTTATCCATTGCAATACCATGGAGTCTTGGTCTCATGGGGCTTGCAACGATCATCAGCTTTATTGTTGGAACGATCATCGGGATTGCCTGTGCCTGGAACCGGGACAAGAATCTCGCCACATTCACGGTGGGGTTCTTTATTTTCACCCGTTCATTCCCCTATTTCTGGCTGGGATTACTGCTGATATATGTCTTTGCCTATAAGATCCCGTTCTTCCCGCTGGGCGGTTCATATTCTCCCTATATCGAAAAGGGCTCTTTTGACTTTGTCATATCCGTTCTGAAGCACGGGTTCCTGCCGGCTGCAACGATCATCATCAGCTCGATGGGTGCCTGGATTCTGACGATGAGAAACAACATGATCAATGTACTGGCCGAGGATTACATTACCGTTGCCCTGGCAAAGGGGCTGCCCATGAAGCGGATTAAGGGGCTTTATGCAGCAAAGAACGCAATACTGCCATCTATCACCGGTTTTGCCATGTCGCTCGGTTTTGTGGTTGGCGGCGCTTTACTGACAGAGATGGTCTTTGGCTATCCCGGGGTGGGACTCATGCTCTTTCAGGCCGTTCAGGCAAAGGATTATCCGCTGATGCAGGCGATATTCCTCTTTATTTCCTCAGCGGTGCTTGCCGCTAATTTTATCGCGGATATCTTTCTGCTGATACTCGATCCGAGAGTCCGGGATGGTGATCAATAATGCTAGGGGATATCTTCAAACTCTTCTTCCAGAATAGAAAAGCTGCATTGGGATTCTTTATACTTCTTTTTTTTATTGGCGTGGCCATACTGGCTCCTGTTCTGGCGCCTTATGATCCAAAAGCCAATCGAATAGAAGAGGTTGAAATAATCGACACGGACAGAAGCAGGCGCGAAATCGTTGAAAGGGAGCAACTCAACGAGTATGAGGATGTTATGGTCTATAAACAGAGCCGAACGACCACTTATGAACGATATACCAAGAAATTTCCGCTGAACTCAAAACCGACAGATGAACATTGGCTCGGAACAACGCACTCCGGTCAGGATGTCTTTTCCCAGGTCATCTGGGGAACCCGAATCTCATTAACAGTGGGGGTCGGTACCGGACTTTTCACCACATTTATTGCTCTGACCCTGGCGTTGGTGGCAGGCTTTTTTGGTGGTATCACAGATGATATTATTTCTTTGTTTACCAATGTCTTTCTCGTGATCCCAGCTCTGCCGCTTATGATCGTGATAGCCGCCTATATCACCGTTAAAGGTGTCATCCCGATTGTGCTGATCCTGGCACTGACGAGTTGGCCCTGGCCCACCAGGTTGTTAAGATCGCAGGTTATCAGTCTGAAAAACAGGGACTTTGTTCAAGTCTCAAAATCACTTGGAGAGCGTCCCTCCTATATCATCTTCAACGAGATGCTGCCGAATATGATCTCGCTTGTCATGGCTTCCTTTTTCCAGGCGACGATGGCCGCCATTATAGGAGAGGCAACGCTTGAGTTTTTGGGTCTTGGGAACGTCTCAATTGTCAGCTGGGGAACCATCCTGTACTGGGCGCAGAATAACAGTGCGCTGCTTGCCGGTGCATGGTGGTGGTTCCTGCCTCCCGGCATCTGTATCGCGTTAATCGGCACCTCTTTTGCCCTGATGAACTTTGCCATTGATGAGATCTCAAATCCAAAGTTGAGGAAGAGGTGATGGTATGGGTGATAACACGATTCTACAAGTCAATCAGCTAAGCGCCGGTTATGACACAAAGGCCGGTTTTGTAAAGGCCGTTGACGATGTCTCCTTTTCGCTTAAAAAGGGAGCATTTCTTGGCATAGCCGGTGAATCCGGTTGCGGAAAATCAACGCTCGCCTATGCGATTATGAATCTTTTGCGGGACAACGGGCTGATTCAATCGGGGGCGGTTCGTTTAAATGAAGCGGAGATCTCAAAGCTTAACCAGTTCAAGATGAAAAAGATCAGATGGGTAGATCTGTCAATGGTCTTTCAGTCCGCCATGAATGCCTTAAATCCTGTATTGAAGATTGGAGAACAATTAACGGATGCGATGCACGCGCATAAGACGATCACCCGAAAGGATGCCGAAAGGAGGGCCCGGGATGTCCTCGAACTGGTTGATATTAAAGGAGATCGTTACGATTCATACCCTCACCAGCTCTCAGGCGGGATGAAACAGCGAGTGATGATCGCCATGGCCTTGATTCTTCAGCCTGATCTCATTATCATGGATGAACCGACCACGGCACTGGATGTAGTTGTTCAACGCACCATCATCGAAAAGATACAGGAGCTGCAACGATCTTTTGATTTCTCAATTATCTTCATCACCCATGATCTCTCCCTGCTTGTTGAGATAAGCGATCAACTGGCGATTATGTATGCCGGCAGAATCGTTGAATCGGGATCGTCATCAGAGGTCTTTAATAACCCTCTCCATCCCTACACTGTTGGATTGATGTCTGCATTCCCGGCATTGACAGGTCCCATCAGGAGAATGGAAGGCATCGAGGGCAAGCCCCCCGATCTGTTGAATCCCCCCGTAGGATGCCGCTTTGCCCCGAGATGCAAAAAAGCCATACCAATCTGCAGTAAAGAGTACCCTTCGAGGTTCAACCGGAGTGACGCTCATTATGTGAACTGTCATTTGTTCAACGAAACGGAGGGGAGATAGATGACAGATCGTATTGTTGAGATGAAAGGTGTCAATAAACATTTTCCCCTGAAAACCTTCGGGAGATATGGAGAGGTTGTTCATGCCATGGACGATGTCTCAATCAGTGTCAACCGGGGACGGATCATGGCGATTGTGGGTGAATCCGGAAGCGGTAAGACAACGACGGCGAATGTTATCTCGCGTTTGTATACCGAGACAGCAGGTCAGGTACTCTTTGAGGGGAAAAGGCTTCCTCAGAAAATGCCCCGAACTGAAGAACTTGAATACAGAAAACGGGTTCAGATGATCTTCCAGGATCCCTTCAGCTCTTTAAATCCGACCCACACCATCGTGAATATCCTTTCCAGACCCTTTGTCATTCACAAACTGGCGAAGGGTAAAAAGGCATTAAGAAAGAAAGTCAGTGATTTACTCGTTCAGGTGGGACTTGAACCACCCGGGCAGTTTCTGGATAAGTTTCCCCATGAACTCTCAGGTGGCCAGCGACAGAGGGTAAATGTGGCCAGGACATTCGCCGTTAATCCCGAACTTGTCCTGGCGGATGAGCCAACCTCCATGCTCGATGTGTCAATCCGGATGAGCATTATGAACATGATGCTCGATTTCAAAGACAAAGAGGGGATAACCTATCTCTATATCACCCACGATCTGGCCGGGGCGAGGTATATGTCATCCGAAATAGCGGTGATGTATGCGGGGATGATCATGGAAACCGGCGATACGGAAACTGTGATAGGCCATACCTTTCATCCTTATACAAAGCTCCTCAAATCGGCCGCCCCCTCTCCGGAGAAGGGATTGAAACGGAAAAAACTAACCACAAAAGGGGACATCCCCTCCCTGGTCAATCCCCCCGGGGGATGCCGGTTTCATCCCAGATGTCCTTTTGTTATGGAAAAATGCCGGAGTGAAGTGCCGGCGATGAAACAGGTGGGCCAGAATCATTATGCAAGATGCTTTCTTGAAGGAGGGACGCTATGACGTTTGAACAGAAGATCGGATCGCTTTTCCTCGTTGGAGTGGAGGGCTATCAGATCGATGAAGAGACAAAAGAAATGTTAAATGAGATACAACCCGGTTTTGTCATCCTTTTCAAAAGGAATGTCAAAACGCCCGTTCAGATCAGGAAGCTGATCGGTCAGATTCAGAACTGTCTGAACGAGCAGGCAATCATTGCCATTGACCAGGAGGGGGGGATTGTCTCAAGACTCAGTGAGGGCTTTTCTGTCTCCCCGGGAGCAATGGCGCTTTCGGCAACAGGGAAGCAGGAAAACGCTTTCAACGCCGGGTTTATTTTAGGGGAGGAGATGAGGGAGCTGGGAATACTCTGGGATCTCGCACCGGTTGCCGATATCAACAGCCGGCCTGAGAATCCCGGGATCGGCATCAGGAGTTTTGGTGACACTGTCGAAAGAGTGAGCCGGTTTTCAAAAGCCTTCTATCTCGGTCTTCGTGGAGCAGGAGTTGCCGGTTGCGCCAAGCACTTCCCCGGTTGCGGTGATGTGGCTGTCGATCCCCATCTTGGTATGCCGGTCCTTGAAAAAGACCTGACAGAACTGGAAAAGGGGGAATTCGTTCCATTTTTGGAACTGATCGATGCCGGCATAGAATCGATAATGCCCACCCATCTTGCCATTCCGAAAGTAACAGGTGAGGATCGTCCAATCAGTATCTCGAAAAAGGCCCTGACGGGTATCATAAGGGAAAGATGGGGCTATGAGGGGATCATCATCGCCGATGACATGACAATGGGCGGGGTACAAAACGCCCTGCCCGTCCATATTTCATCACTGAAGGCATTGACGGCCGGCATGGATGTTATTGAAGTCTGCCACAACAGGGAGAAGCAGTTGACATCATACCGTCATCTTTTAAAAGTGGCCCATCAGGATGCGGAGATTCGGAAAAGAGTTGAGGAATCTTCCCGAAGAATAGCGGCTTTCAAGAAAAAGATCCTGTCCGGCAAAGACGATTCCGATCCGGACTTTCGTTTTGGCGGAAAAAACGACAGATTCTCAAAGATGTGTTATCAGTCAATGACCCTGTATAAAAACGCGGATGATATGATACCGATAACTGATTTAAAGAAAGACGATGCGATTATCAGTGTTGCCCCGATGAGACAGACATTCGCTGAAGATGATCATAGGGGGATCGCCTTGACGAAAAGGCTGGAAACCATGAGAGGGGCGTCACGATTAATCGAATACCAAAAGGGGCTTGAAAACGAAAGGAAGTTCGATGAGATACAATCACTTGAAGGCAACAGAGCCATCATCCTCACAGAGAATGCTTATCTCAATCGGAGAGAAAGAGAGATGATCCGGCTGGTGCATGAAAACTTCAAGAAAGTCCTGCTGATAGCCCTCAGAAATCCCTATGATGCTGGAATAAAGGGTGTTAAAAATGCCCTTTTGACATACGGTTACACTCAGAATCAACAATCGGCGCTTATTGATATTCTGATCGGGAAAAAAAGATTGGGTACCGGCAATATCGGGAGAAAATGTCCTGTTGAGATTAAGGAGAGGATATAAATGGAAAGATTGGACAGAGAATTACCCATACCGCTTTATTACCAGCTCTATAAGGAGTTGAAAAAGCAGATCATGAACGGGGAACTGAAACCGGGGGATGCCATGCCGTCAGAGTACTCTTTTTGTGAGGACCTGGAGATCAGCCGGTTGACAGTCAGAAAGGCATTGGAGGAGTTAAGCCGGGAAGGCCTGATCACGCGGACACGGGGCCGGGGAACGTTTGTTGCGCAGAATAAACAGGAGGAGAATCTGACGGAGCTGCAGGGCTTTACGGATGAGGTTAAGGCCCAGGGACATAAGACCAATTCAAAGGTTCTCGAGAACAGATTGATAGAACCGCCGCCTGAAGTGGTTAAGGCCTTTGAGATCTCAGAGGATACGCCGGTCATCTTTCTCAAGCGTTTGAGGATGGTGGATAACGCCCCCATGGCAGTTGAATCGGCCTATTTCAACAACTCTGTTAATCCGAGGATGCTGAAGATCCTTCAAATGGACATGGGGACGAAATCCATTTATTCCTTTTTCCGGGAAAGACTGGGAATCATTCTCGAATACGCTGACGAGGTTATTGAGGTCAGTAAACCTATCGAAGAGGACAGAAATCTGTTGAAGATGAAACAACACGACTGTGGTGTTCTCAGGAGAAGATTCACTTATCTTCCCGAGGGACGATGTCTCGAATACGTAATCTCGCTGTACAGAGGCGATAAATATAAATTCAAGGTGAGACTTGGGAGTCCGGAGGTTAAGTCATGATCAGGAAAAAAATGATAATGATTATAAAGGAACAGATCAGAAAAAAACTCTTCCCGGGAACTGTTATTGGGGTTACAAACCCGGAGAAAACGCTTTTTGAAGAAAGCTACGGTACATTTGACGGGGAACGAAAAACCACGCTTGATACGATTTACGATCTGGCAAGCATGACAAAAATTACAGCCACCCTGCCATCGATTCTTCTGTTGATACAGGATGGTTTAATCGATCCCGAAGATCCGGTTCAACGATTTATCGCCTTTCCCGATGAGCGTGTCCGGGTCTGGCACTTGCTGACGCACACTTCAGGGATGCCGCCTTATTCTCAGGCTTACAGATACAAGGACACAAGAGACGGGATTCTTAAGGAGATTCAAAATGAACCATTCCGATCTGAACCGGGTTCTTCGGTAGTTTATTCGTGTTTGAATTACATCCTGCTCATGAGAATTGTAGAAGCCATAACCGGCTCTTTCAGTCAATTCACAAGTGAAAGGATTTATAACCCTTTGGGCATGGAGAATACTCAATTTGCCCCTCAGAACACCGGGAATATTGCCCCCACTTCGATCAGAAACGATGGAAGGCTGAGAGGCCTCCCGGATGATGAACTGGCCTATCATCTTGACGGGATAAGCGGCAATGCCGGTTTATTCTCGACAGTTCCGGATATTCTAAAGTATGCCCGTGAGCTTCTGTACCCCGGAAAGATCTTTAGTCAAAATATCCTGAATTTGTCAAGAAGAGAATGGACAAGGGCTATTCCCGGAGACAGAAAGGGGCTCGGCTGGATGCTCTGGACCAGGAGATCGTCAGGAGGATGTCTGCTCTCAGAGAACAGTTTCGGTCATACGGGATTTACAGGGACGAGCTTGTGGATCGATCCTGAAAAGGAACTGGCGATCGTCATTTTGACAAATAAGTGCTTTTATTCCAGACACCAGCGGTTGGAAGAAATGTGGAGATTCAGAAGAATAACGCACAATGTTATTCTATCCTCTTTCAAATAAAGGAGAATCAGTATATGAAGAGAATCATCGGTATGATGTCCGGCACATCCAGAGACGGCCTCGATATTGTATGCTGTGATCTGGAAAACAATTTCACAGACACGGAACTGAGGATTGTCAAATTTGATTCCTTTGAATACCCTTCAGAATTGGCTGAGAAGCTCAAGCACCTGACATCGGGGGAGGCCGCAGTGGCAGATATTGCTTATGCAAACGTTGAGCTGGCTGAAATGTTTGCAGACGCTGTCAACCGTTTCGTTGAACGGCACAGTTTAGCCGGGTCGATAGACCTCATCGTGAGTCATGGTCAGACCGTCTTTCACGATACCGAGACGGGGGAGAGACACTGTACGCTTCAGATAGGTGACGGTGATTATATTGCCTATCTGACCGGTATGCCTGTTTTATCCGATCTGAGAATGAAGGACATGGCAGCAGGAGGACAGGGAGCCCCGCTGGTGGTTTATACAGATTATATTCTGTTTTCATCAGATACAGAGTCCGTCGCCATGCAAAACATCGGCGGAATCGGAAATACGACGTTTATGGAGAAGGGGGCAACCCTTGACCGGATAAAGGCATTTGATACCGGACCGGGTAATGTGTTGATTAATTGGGGATGCCGTGAGTTTTTCGGGGAACCCTATGACAAAGATGGCAGGATATCGGAAAAGGGGGAAGTCCTCCCCGACCTGTTAAAGGGTCTTTGGGAGATAGAGGGGGATTATTTTATCAGAAAACCCCCAAAATCAACCGGCAGCGAGATAAGGTACAATCAAGCCTACTTTTCCAGAATCCTGGCGTTAATCAACGGACGGGACTACAAACTGCATAATATTGTCAGGACACTGCTGGAGTTCACAGTTGAAACAATCGCCGAATCCTACAGGGTTCATATCAAAGAACCGGATGTCCTTTATGTTACCGGTGGCGGCGCTTTGAACCCCGTCATCATGTCTGAACTGCGGAAGAAACTTCCGGTAACGGATATCAGGCTGCCGGAAGATATATGGATCACCGGAAAAGAGGCCATAGCATTTGCTGTCATGGGCAATGAGTATCTTCATCGCCACTTTTCAAATGCCAAAAATGCCACCGGGGCTGAAAGAGATGTCATCCTTGGTAAATACTCAGTAGTTCAATGATAAAGAGCGGAAGGAAGTGTTGAATAATGAAGTATCTCGAGACGGAACAATCAAATCCCAAAACGACTGAAATTGATTCTATGGAAATCAGTGAAATTCTGAGGCTTATCAACGAGGAAGATGCCACTATTCCACTTGCCATAAGGGATTCAATCAGGGATATTGAGACGGTGATTACACATTGCATTAAGGCCTATAAGGGAGCGGGACGTATCGTTTATGTCGGCGCCGGAACAAGCGGAAGACTGGCGATCGTGGATGCCGTTGAAACGGTACCGACCTTCAACGCCCCGCCGGGCAAATTTACCTATGTGATGGCCGGAGGAAAAGAGGCGATATACAGGAGTCTTGAGGCTGTTGAGGATAGTTCAGAAGAAGCGGAAAAGGTACTTGCAGATTTAAACGTCAATGAAAATGACATCGTCATCGGCATTACCGCCAGCGGCAGAACACCGTTTGTTAAAGGGGCTTTGAAGTATGCCTCAAAAATGGGAGCCCGGACGGCTCTTATCGCAAATGTCAAAGATCCCGAGATAGGAACTTTTGCCGATACCACCATTAGCATAGCAACCGGGCCTGAGATCATAACCGGCTCAACGCGGATGAAAGCGGGAAGTGCCCAGAAGATGGTATTAAACATGATCAGTACGGCTACGATGATCAAACAGGGAAAGACTTACGGAAACAATATGGTGGATGTCCTTACTTTGAATGAAAAGCTGAAGATAAGAGCGGCCAACATGGTCTGTGAGATAACAGGTGTTTCACAAGACAAGGCAAAGGAAACGCTTGAAGACAGCGACTGGTCTCCCAAAAACGCCATCGTTCGACTCCTTTTGAATGTCAGCCGCGAAGAAGCTCAAAGGCTGCTGAATGAAAACGAAGGGTTCATTCGAAAGGCGGTAAAGGGGCGAAAAACTGAATGAGCCTTTTTCTGGGTATCGATGGGGGCGGCAGCAACCTCCGTCTGTGCGTGATGGATGAAACAGGAAAAACTCATAAACGGGAAACGTTATATCAGACCGTTAATCCCGAGTCGGCCGGAATGCAGAATGTCCGGGAAACGGTGTTTAAATTAAGCAGCGAACTGGGAGCGGCCTCCAAACTGATTGAGGGGATTATGGTATCAATGGCCGGACTTGGCAATCAAGAACATCTTTCCGCGATGGAGGGCTTTTTTCAGCAGGCCTTTCCTTCTGCGTCGAATGTGATCATCAAATCCGATGCAGAAGGCAGTCTGATGGCCAACTTTCCAGACGGGGAGGGGATGGTTGTAATAGCGGGAACCGGTTCGGTCATACTTGGCCGTGACAGGAGCGGAAAACTGAAGCGTTCAGGCGGTTGGGGTTATCTGCTCGGGGATGAGGGCAGTGGTTTCTGGCTGGTGAAGCAGGTCTTTGTTCATTATCTGCATTACATCGACGGCCTCGGTGAAAAGAACAAGGCATTTGAAGTCTTTGAAGAGCGGCTTTCCGAAAATGCAAGATATGCCGCCGCTTTCTTTTATCAACCGGCTTATCGAAAGGAGATAGCTGCACTTTCAACACCATTAATGGCAATAGATAACCCGCTGGTTTGGGGGATAGCGCAAGCGGGGATAATGGAGATAGCAAAGCGCGTTAAGATCTTGAAAAGCGAACTGACAGAACACCGGTTGAAGCTGGCTTATATGGGAGGCTTGTTCAAGAATTCACGGTATCTCGCGACTTTTAAAAGCTGTTTAAGCAGTGCAGATATCGAAATCATCAAAGGGATAGAGGTTCCCGAAACAGCATATGCGAATATTGCGAGAAGAAAAACCAAAAATGAGGGAGATAGAAAATGAGGATAGTTGTACTGATTAAGCAGGTCCCCGATACCGACGATGTAAAACTCGATCCGGAAAAGGGGACGATGATAAGAGAAGGGACGGGGAATATCATCAACCCCCTCGATCTCAATGCCCTTCAGGCGGCGGTTGAGATCAAAGCGGTCATGAAACCGGACACCAGTATCACAGCTGTTTCCATGGGGCCGCTTTCTACAGAATATGCCCTGCGCGAGGCAATGGCACTCGGCGCGGATGATTGCCTGTTGCTCACGGACAGAAGATTTGCGGGAGCTGACAGCTGGTCCACAGCGAAAGTCCTTAGCTGTGCCATCGGGGAAATCGGAGAGGTGGATATTATCCTGGCCGGTGAAAAGGCAACGGATGGTGAAACGGGACAGGTCGGACCTGAGGTGGCTGCCATGCTGAATATACCATTTTCCACCTATATCAGTGATATCAAACCCGGAGAGAACAAAGTAACCGTTACACGAACGGTTGAAGACGGCTATGAGTTACAGCGGATTGATTACCCCTGTTTGATGACCGTCATCAGTGCGATTAACAATCCCGGTATGCCCACACTTGAGGGAAAGATGAGGGCGAGACGGGCAGCGATAAAGCGGATGAGTGCCGATGATTTGAGAATCGATGAAAAGACCCTCGGATTAAAGGGTTCCCCGACGAGAGTGGTCAAGGTGACAACACCTAAGAAGACAAGGCAAACCCGGCTGTATTCCGGCAGTTCTATTGATGAGGGTATCGGTGAATTGATAGAAGTACTGGAAGCAAAAGGGCTTCTTTAAGGAGGTGACTGTATGCACAGAGATGTTATGGTGATAACAGAAGTGAGACAGAACAAACTCCTTCCGGTCAGCCTGGAACTCACGGGGAAAGCGAGAGCATTAGCCGATAAACTCAAAACCCGGGTAACAGCGGTTGTCCTTTACAATGGAATGGATGTTGAGCTGGAAACAATGATCAATCACGGTGCGGACCGTATTATCCACTCAAGGGACAAGATATTCAGACTCTTTAATCAGGCGGTTCATACGAACGTTATCAGCCGGATCATAGAAGAGGAAGCACCGGAGATCGTTTTGGCCGGTGCAACCTCAACGGGCCGGACCGTCCTGCCGGCGGTTGCCGGGCGGATCAATACGGGACTTACGGCGGACTGTACGGGGCTCGATATCGAGCAGGAGTCCGGACTGCTGCTTCAGACACGCCCGGCCATAGGCGGGAACATCATGGCAACGATCAAGACACCGGAGCACAGACCCCAGATGGCAACCGTCCGGCCGAAGACATTCAAGATACCGGACCCGGTCAGGAGAAGCGGCGAGATCATTGAATTTAAGCTTTCAGAGCATCTGAAGAAGACGTCTGTTGAGCCACTTGGGTTCAAAAAACTACCCGGCAACGAGGAGAATATCCAGGAACTCGATGTCATCGTCTCCGGCGGGAAGGGACTGAAACGAAAAGAGAGCTTCAAGATGCTCGAAAGACTTGCAAAGCTTCTTGACGGGGCTGTTGGCGCAAGCCGTCCGACCATTGAAGCAAAATGGATGGATTATCCCCACCAGGTGGGGCTTAGTGGAAAAGTGGTCTCGCCAAAACTCTATTTTGCAATAGGAATATCCGGGGCCATTCAGCATATTGCCGGTATGGAGACCTCCGGGCTGATTGTGGCTGTTAATAAAGACAAGAATGCGCCAATCTTTGAATTCTCTGATTACGGTTTCTGTGGAGATCTCTTTGATATCCTTCCAAAGCTCATTTCGAGAATAGAAGAAAAGAAGAATGCTGACGGTGATCAACATGTATAATCAACTGGATCATGATAAGATTGAAAGTTTGACGGAAATGGTCGGAAAAGACTGTATAACAACTGATCCTGAGAGACTCGAAGCTTTTTCTCATGATGAAGTCAAAGGAGAAAAGTATCGCAAGCTGCCTGAGGCAGTTGTGTTTGCAGAGAGTACAGAACAGATCTCAGAGGTTATGAAATTTGCCAACGAAAACAAAGTGCCGGTTACACCACGTGGTGCCGGAACCGGATTGTCCGGCGGCGCTGTTCCCGTTAAGGGTGGGATTGTCCTCTCGATTGAACGAATGAACCGCATTGTTGAATTCGATGAAAAGACGCTCACGATAACGGTGGAGCCCGGTGTGGTCACGGATGAGATCCAGAAACTCGCCAGTGCTAACGGCCTTCTCTATGCCGGGGATCCCTGCAGCAGTGATTCCTCTTTCATCGGGGGGAATGTCGCCGAGAATGCCGGGGGAAATAAAGTGGTCAAATACGGCTCAACGGGAGCCCATGTTATGGGGTTGGAGGTTGTGCTGCCGGATGGTCGTGTCAACCGATTTGGCGGGAAACTGGTGAAGAATGTTACCGGATTCGACTTCGTCCATCTTCTGGTTGGCTCAGAGGGAACATTGGGTGTTATCACGAAGATCATCCTGAAGCTGATACCGTTGCCGGCATTCACCGTTGATCTGCTCGTCCCCTTTGAAAGTGTCAAAGAAGCCATTGACTTTGTCCCGAAGATCATGACAGAGGCGCGAACGGTTCCCGCCTCCCTTGAATTCATGGATAATGCCTCTATAGGGCTGGCTCAAAGATTCTTGAATCAGGAACTGCCCTATTCATCATCAGCTGCGCATTTGATCATCGGAATCGAGGGTAATGACAGAGAGCAGATTACCGATGAGTATGAAAAGATAGGAAAGCTGTGTCTTGAGAACGGTGCCCGGGAGGTCTTTGTCGCTGATAACAGAAACACCAGGGACAAGATATGGAAGGCGAGAAAATCCATTGCGGAGGCCATCTCGGCCTTTTATCCGGATTTCTGCATGGAGGATGTGGTCGTGCCGATGAACAGGATCCCGGCTTTAATGGCATTTGTTGAGGAGCTTTCAGTCAAAAATGACCTTGAAACGATTAACTTCGGGCACGCCGGAGATGGCAATATGCATGTCACATTTCTCAACGCTGAAAAGAGCGGTGAAGCATGGGATAACAAGGTTGAAGAGGGGCTTAAACGGCTATACGAGAAGGTGATCTCACTCGGAGGGACACTCTCAGGCGAGCATGGCATCGGGATAAAACGTCTGCCTTATCTTTCGATGGTCTTAAGCCCGGCAGAAATTGATCTGATTAAGAATGTCAAAAAGGCATTTGATCCAAATGCAATACTCAATCCCGGAAAGATTGTGGAATAAACGCTTATAAAGGGTGCGAAAAGTTGCACCCTTTATAACATTTTCACAGAAAAGCCCCGAATCGCTTCTCAATATCGATGAGTTTTTCATCCCCTTTGGAGGATTTGAGTTTTAACGTCTTCCTCTTCAGATCGTGTTCGGTGCTGATGTACCGGACGGTTCCACTTGGCATTCTCATCGAGAGTGATTCTGTGATGGCCTTACCGTGAACAAAACGCACACCGTTGAGGAAATCGCCCTTGGTCACGCCGGTTGCCGCAAATATGAGGTGTTTTCCCCCGACCAGCTCATCGGTGTAGTAGACCTTCTCAAAATCCCAGCCTTCAGCTTCAAAGCGGTTTTTTTCCTCCCCGTCTCTCGGCCAAAGCTTGAGCTGAAGCTCCCCGCCCAGCGTCCTGAGGGCCGCAGCGGTTAGCGTCCCTTCCGGGGCCCCGCCTATGCCAACGCAAATGTTGACCCCGGTCCCGGGGGTTGAAGCGGCGATTGAACCGGCGATATCCCCATCACTGATGAGCCGGATCCTGGCGCCGATCTCCCTTATCTCATCGATGATCTGTTTGTGTCTTTCGCGGTGCAATATGACAACCGTGATCTCGCTGATGTCCACATTCAAAGCAGCCGCTGCCACTTTCAGATTCTCCCTGATGGGGGCGTTGATGTCGAGCCTCCCCTTCAGTTCGGGTCCCACCGCCAGTTTGTAGGCATAATAAGTGGGCAGCGGCGCTATCTTGCCATGTTCGGCCGCCACCATGACAGCGATTCCGTTCGGCAGACCGTATGCCACCAGATAAGTGCCGTCTATGGGATCCACAGCAATGTCTAACTCAGGAACATCCTTTTTGCAGCTACCGACAGTCTCTCCAAGATAGAGCATTGGCGCCTCATCTTTCTCTCCTTCACCGATGACAACGGTTCCCTTAATGTCGATATAATCCAGCATCCCCCTCATGGCATCAACAGCTGCTTTATCCACGGCTTCTTTGTTACCGAAACCGAGATATCTGCTGCTCATAAGTGCGGCTGCTTCTGTTACCCTGACGAGATCCAAAGAAAATTCAGGAAAAGCTTCTTTGCCCATAATAATCCCCCTAACGAGTTTGTAATCCGATCTTATTTTCAATTCAGTATAACACAACGGATGTTATAACGAGAAAAACCGGAGCTTCTTAGCTCCGGTTGATTTTGCAACAGTCAAAGATGGAGATTCTACAAACCTTTGAAGATGATCATTGCTTTTTATTGTAAAACGTTTCCAGTTCCTCGACAATCCCCTCGAGTATCCCTTTTTTTGCTTTCATCAGGCTTTCGTAGTTTTTTTCATCAGGCTTCAGAGCGCCCCGGGTTGACTTCATTGCCTCGAGTTTCCTCAATTCGTTCTCGTGATCGTACAACTCCATCTTGAAATTTAAGAAGAGCTCATTAAATGTTCCGGGTTCATTCGATGCAATTTCTTTCAAATATGAATCGTTTTTTAATGACATTGTTTTCTCCCTTCAATAAACTTATTTTTTAGTTATTTGACTTGTAATCCCTGAAATCAATATCCGGGAAAATAGCGTCGAGCCATTCCATATGCTCCAGTTCCTTCTCGTCCACAACACCGTTTTGTAGATTGTCATAGAGACTGAGGAATCTGTCCACATGTTGTTTGGTCCTGGCAGATGCATATTCAACGGTTGTTCCGGTTGTCATGATGAACGCCCAGTCACTGGACTGAGCCAGCATCAATTCCCTTCCAGCCTGGTTCAAAGCCCTTATCTTCAGGGGATTTGATTCGTCATGATAGTCATTGGCCAATTCGGTCATTTTTTCTATGAGATGATCAAGGTGCTTGTAAATCCAGTCGTTTGCCCCGTTGATCCATACTTCATTGTATCCGTTGGCGCCCCAGGTTGAATCGCCGGGGGTGTTTATCTGAACCTTTTCAAGATGATTTTCGATAAAATCGGGCGGCTTGATGGCACGGATATCCTCTTTTTCATCAAGGGCTCTGAAGAGATGCTCAATAAAGGCGGGACCTTCAAACCACCAGTGGCCGAATAATTCTGCATCGAAGGGCGCCGTTATGATTGGCTCAACCCCGTCGAATTGATCGAAGAGCTCACGTACCTGAGCTGCCTTCTTTTCGGCAAAGTCCCTTCCATGTGCACGGGCCGCTTCCATGGCTTCATCAATATCGTAAAAATCCTTCTTACCAAGATCGACATTGCCGCCGGTGACTTTATGGTATTTTATGCCGGTATTGACCCTTACCCCGGAACGGTCGATGTAATCCTTGATATATTCTTTATTCCGGTCAAAACCAACATCACGATAGAATTCCCGGTATCTGAAATCTCCCGGATAGCCGCTCTCGGCACTCCAGACCTGTTCACTGGATTCAGGATCTCTGCCAAAGACGAATACGCCGTTATCAGTTATAATGGGCCGGTATACGCCAAATCTCGGAGGTGTATCGGCATACCAGATGCCATGCGAGTCCACGAAGAAGTATCTCAGGTCCTGCTCTGCAAGATATTTGTCGATTCCCGCCGTATAGCCGCATTCTGCAAGCCACATGCCTTTTGGGGGCTGGCCGATATGGCGTTTGTATGTGTCGACGCCTGTCTTAACCTGTGCCCGTACGGCATTGGGATATCTTTCCATCAGAGGGAGAAATCCGTGTGTTGCATTACAGGTTATGATCTCAAGGTGGCCGCTCTCATAAAAGCGTTTAAACCCGTTTATAAGGGAGCCTCCGTATTCATCTCTGAAGACTCTTAAAAGGTCTTTAAAATCCTCGTGATAATACTTTGCCATCTTGTGTTTTCTTGGATCTTCCGCTTTTGTTTTTTCAATCTCTTTTCCGGACAACTCGATCAGACCCTCAAGATGTCGAATGTACTTGTCCTGAAGGTCCTTTGAATCCAGCATCTCCATCAACGGCGGTGTGATGGACATCGTAACCGCAAAATGGACGTTATCGTTTTCAAGCGATTCAAACGCTCTCAACAACGGGATATAGGTCTCACTAATTGCTTCAAA
>CAZVWW010000024.1:21539-23939 GCA_964631265.1 uncultured Thermotogaceae bacterium | reverse complement strand
AGCTGTACCTTGTGGGGATAGAGATTGATGATGAGAATAGAAATGTTTCCGGTTACAAGATTGAGGGATAAGACCAACTAAAGACGAGATTGGCACTTGATTAGATATATTCAACACTGCCTTTTTCAGCCCCCGAGTTGTATTGGGTTGGGATAATGCAGTAATGGTGGGTGTGACAGGATTTGAACCTGTGACCTCTTCCGTGTGAGGGAAGCGCTCTCCCGCTAAGCTACACACCCGGTTGGTATATTTATTATAGCACAGAATGCCCGATTTTGTCATTACTGATTGATAATCCAGTTGAGTTGCGGGTCCGTTCTGTTCTGATAATCCGATACCGTATAAGGAACTGAAACGTCCGGGGTTAATTCGGTCGCCGGGTCTTTTGTTTCATCCGGTCTGACAAATCGCTTATAGGAGATATAAAACGGGAGTTGCGCGTTTTTACTGGTGAAAACGATGGGATCACCATAAGCGGAGGGGGCGTTTCCCGTGGGGGTACCAACTGTTTTAGCCAGGTTGTTGTCCGAGAGCATAGTGGCAAAATAATTGCCGGAACTGAAGGTTTTTCCCGAGACCAGGACATAAAAATCTCCATCAAAGATGTTGTCGGGATAGTCTGGTTTGTCCAGGTAGAGATTGCCCAAAGACACGAGTTTGCGCAATGAACGGAGAAAACGGTTCATTGTCGTGATGTGGCATCTCTTGATGGTGGTGCCGCAATACCGGATATCGGCATCGTAATCTTTCGTTTTCTCTACCCCCAGATACTTTAAAAAAGGCCAAACCACCATGGAGCTTCCCCCGGTATTTTCCCGTATATCCACGACCACCTTTTCGATATTTCTTTCTTTGACGCCTTCAAAGAATTGATCCACTGCGTTCAAATAATCATCGGTATAGCGACAACTGTCCAGCCAGAAGAGGGCGGTCTGTGAATCCGTTAAAAACTCAGAGCCATAACTTTCCCGTTTTTCCGGATGTTCTGTTTTTCGCTCCATCAATACATAGGGAAGCTCAAGCGAATAATGCTCTCCTTCTGTGTTCTGTAATGTCAGTCGGATTGAATCCGTTTCACCGGAAGCATCCAAATAGTTGTTAAAGTAGGCATAAGGGAGATAATTGGACAACAGATAGTCCTGCCATTGTGAGTTTTCAGCGGAAAAATAGGGATAGGCCTGTTCTTTATACTCTTTAAGTGCTTTATCGTTGATGGCGGTAACAGCCATCCCCTCTTGAATGTCTTTGTAGTCGTCGGTGCTAAACGCTTCATAAACGGCTGAAATCACAAGCCCGTCTGAGAGGGATTTGAATTCAAGCGGTAATCTCAAAAGGCTTTCCTCTTCTCCGATGCCCTTTATGTATCTGACATAGGTATGGGCATCCCCGATAACCGCTGCCAGTTTTGACAGATGCATGGCAAAACGGTCAACCGGTATACGCTTTTCAGCAGACCGGTCGATTTCCCTGGATAAATCAGTGAAGACACTTTCATAGGCCTCAAGAAACTGTCCTCTCTCCTTTTCATTCTGGAGTTTTAAATGGACTTCCAGCGCCACATCTTTGTACCAGCTCAGATCCTCCAGAGCCTCTTCTTTTGTCAAATCTCTTTGAATGATCCCTTCTTTGTACCCGAAGACAGTCTCGCCATCATAACGGTTTAAGACATCTGATCGACTCAATGTGATGGTATCGGTTATAAAGAAGATCAGCCAGATTAAAAGTGCTGCTATGGCTATGATTCCCAGGATCAGGAAGCCCCGTTTTAATACTTTTTTCATCGAATCCCTCCATACAACAATTTTCAACTGTTATCTTATAGCATGTAGTATGCTACGTGTCAAGTGTCTCTTTTTTACGAACTTGAATTTTCGAGTTTCTTCTGTAATAATTAGGGGCTTGGTGAATAACACGGGAAGACCTTTATTGGCGGTTTGCCGGTAATGAAACCAACGTTTGATGCAAGGTTTTTGAACAAAAACCACGAAAAACCCTGCATTCCTATCCAGGGAAACAGGCAATACGCGAATCAAACAAAGGGGATTCCTTCCTGTTAAAAAATCGGAAAACACCCTGGGGAGGGTGTTTGATTCGTTATACGCACCGACCCGGGGGAGTCGGTGCGAGACCGGGAAGGTTATAACTTGAATTTTCGAGTTTCTTCTGTAATAATTAAGCATCATTTGACAATCGTTTCCCTTTGTGCCATCCTTAGTATAAGGGTTTAGGAAAGAAAGTGCTCCATTGGCTCTTTCCAAGGACAATAGAAAAGAACTTCACTTTAGATCGCCTTTTCATTTGTCCGACAGAATCAGAGCGTTAAAAAATCAGATAAGGACATGAGCCGGGGGACTCATGACGGGATAATGGCTTCAGGCCAGGGGACCTGCAGCCAGAAAC
>CAZVWW010000024.1:16629-21439 GCA_964631265.1 uncultured Thermotogaceae bacterium | reverse complement strand
CAGGAGCGTAAGGACATGAGCCGGGGGGACTCATGACGGGATAATGGCTTCAGGCCAGGGGACCTGCAGCCAGAAACCAGGAGCGTAAGGACATGAGCCGGGGGGACTCATGACGGGATAATGGCTTCAGGCTCGCTTCAAGAAGCGCTGGGACATGCAGCCGGATAAAGAGTTTTTTTCTATCTGAGTTGGAAAGGTGTATTCCATTAAACGGAGGTGTTTTATGATGATTCAATACAAAGAGGTTTCTCCCGACAAGATCGATCTCATTAAGCCGCTATGGGAGGCATTAAACCGGTTGCATTTGAACAGATCGGTGAATTTTACCGAAGACTTCTCTTCATTTACCTTTGAATGGCGAAAAAAGAAGTTACTTGAAAAGGAAAAAATAAGGATTATGATCGCCCGGGAGAGTGATGTGCTCGTTGGTTACTGCATTGCTTCAGTCAATGGGGATGTAGGTGAGATTGATTCTCTGTTTGTAAAATCTGAATACAGAAAGATGGGGATCGGTGAGGAACTGATGAGAAGAAGTATAAGGTGGGTTGAGCTGTTTGAACCAGAGGAGATATCGCTGAAAGTCGCTGCCGGGAATGAAGTGGTGTTTGCTTTTTATTCGCGATTCAACTTCTATCCCAGTTCAACAAAGCTGAGATACAAGAAATGATGTGATGGGAAAGGTCTCTTTTTTCTTGAAGGGGAAGTGAGAAACACGATTGACGGTTTATAAAATCTGAAGTGAGAGATCATATTCTTGTGTTAATCGTAGCAGTGCGACTTCCGGGACTTGAATGAGGCGGTTTGGTTTTGATCAAACTCGCCTTTTTTTATTGGCTGTATTTTCGAGTTCAGACTTGACCAGTGTGGTCAGTTTATGGTATCCTATCGTTGACCAAATTGGTCAATATTGAATCGTCGGTTTGGAGTTGAGAATGATGGAAGAGATTTTGAAGAACATGGATGAGGAAAAGAGAGAAAAAATCATCAACAGTGCGCTGGAGGAATTCAGTCAAAACGGTTATGAAAAGGCCTCCACCAACACTATTGTCAAAAAGGCAAAGATCTCGAAGGGGTTGTTATTTCACTACTTCGACAACAAACGGGTATTGTTCGATAGATTGGAGGAGTATGTGATTGATTTAATCTCGGATGAAATCGTTAAAAAAGTCGATTGGACCGAGTACGATCTCTTTGAACGGATTAAGCAGATCACGTTGATCAAGTTGAAGCTGATGGATCAACATCCCTTTATTTTCGATTTTATGGTGTCGTTAATGAAGTCAGAGCCATTGGAACAGCTGAAATCACGGTACATCAAGCGCTTTCCCGATTTGATGAACCGGGTCTACAAAGAGAATATAGACTATTCACTGTTCAGGGAAGATATCGATCTCCAAAAGGTGATGCATATCATTCAATGGACATTCGAAAAGATTGGAGAGGGATCAACAGAGCAATTAAAACGCGAGGGTAAACATCTGAATTTTGGTCCGATCTATGCAATGGTTGAAGACTATGTAGATGTTTTAAAAAAGGCTTTTTACAGAGATGACAATAAAAAGGGGGAAACTGAATGATTAGTGTTCAAAATCTTTATCACTCCTATACAAAGGATCAGCAATATGCTGTAAAGGACATCAGTTTTGATGTTCAAAAAGGGGAGATCTTCGGATTTCTGGGGCCTTCGGGAGCCGGTAAATCGACAACCCAGGGGATTTTAACGGGGCTCTTGCCCCTGCAAAAAGGAAAGGTGGTTGTTGCCGGATACGATTTGGAGAAAGTTGACAACAAACGTTTTAACAAGATCGGTGTTTCTTTTGAACAATCCAATGTGTACGGCAAACTCACTGCGAGAGAAAATCTACAGTTCTACGCCAAATTATTCGATGGGCCGACCAGAGATCCCGATGAACTGCTGAAATTGGTGGGATTATCCGGGAAGGAAAAGGACAAGGCCGGGACTTTCTCAAAGGGGATGAAGCATCGGCTGACCTTTGCCCGTTCCATGATCAACAACCCCGAACTTTGGTTCCTGGACGAACCGACGACCGGGCTTGATCCGGCAATCGCCGCCAACATTAAAGATATTATCAAAGAGCAGACTTCAAGAGGTGTGACCTCTTTTTTGACCACGCACAACATGTTCATTGCCGAAGAACTTTGTGATCGGGTTGCTTTCATCATAGACGGGGAGATCAAACTCATCGATACGCCCAAGAATTTGAAGCTCCGATACGGAAAAAAACTGGTGGAGATTGAATACATCAAAGAGGGGAAAGTGGAGAAAGAGGTCTTGAAAACCATCGATGAAGCAGATAAGAAACGAATCGCTGAAATCACACGTCAATATCAGATCTCAACCATGCACACGAAGGAGGCAACCCTCGAGGAGATCTTTATTCAGGTCACAGGAAGGGGGCTTGTATAATATGAAACTCTGGAGCAGTTATCTCAAAGAGATGACCATCGCCGGAAGGGGGTTCTATTTTTATATTGAAATCTTCATTGCTCTCGTGATGCTGATCGTTTTACTGGTGGTGGTCAATGAAAATCCGGTTTCGAAGGAAGAGGAAATCGTATACTACGATATGACACCGTTTATGTTCAAGGTCATGACAAATAAAGAGATTTCGGACGGGCAATTACGAATGGGTAATGAGAAGTCATTTACGCTCAAACCCGGTGATTTTAAGGTGATCAACGATAAGAGCGGTGAGAAAGAGCACTACACCTTCGACGAAGAAAAGGTTATAGACGTGAAGACCCTTGAAACGCTCGATGCCAAAACCGGAGATTTGATTAAAAGGGCCTATGTCGCAGATAACCGCGAAGACATGATCAGACTGGCGCATCAGGAGAAATCGCGGGGAGCGGTCATCAGAATGAAGGAAGGGGAGTTTGCCTACCAATACTTTTTACAGGGCTATGAAACGGATCGGCTGGTGAACCTCTTGTATCTGATGCACAATGACAAAAGTGCCATTTTGCAGACACAGATGAACAGACAGGATGTCAGAGAACTTGAAACGCACAAGACACTCAATGCCAGAGAGAATGTCATACCGCTTTTCATCACATTTGCGGGTTCTCTGATGGGATTTTTCATCGTCATGGCGTATATCTTTCTGGACAAAGGGGAAGGGGTTATCAGGGCATTTGCCGTTACCCCGTCATCAGTGGGCGTGTATCTGCTCAGTAAGACGGGCGTGATTCTGACAACCGTCTTGATATCTTCCACGCTCATCACCCTGCCGGTAATGGGGTTTAAGCCGAATTATCCCCTCTTTTATCTGTTTCTGATCATCACCACCTTTGCCTTTGCAGAGCTGGGGCTTCTGGTGGCTAGTTTTTACGATGCTTTTGAAAAGGCCTTCGGGGCCCTCTATCTGGTGATGGTTATCCTGATGGTTCCGGCCTTTTCCTATATCATTCCGGGCTTTGATCCTGTTTTTCTCCGATTTTTCCCGACTTATCCGGTTTTACAGGGATTCAAAGACATCTTGTTGAACGCAAATGACATGAGTTATGTGCTGTCCTATTCACTTGTCTTTCTTGGTGGCGGGTTATTGTTGTTCCGGGGAGCGCAGAGAAGATTGTCAAGGACATTGTGCAGTGGTTAAAGAACATATAAGGGGGAATGAGGATGTTTAAAAAACTGTTAACCATATTCGGAAGAGATTTTCTGGTTTCATCACGAGATGCCATGACGGTTTATATCATGGTCATCCCGATTATCCTGGCGGTGGGGATTACAATCCTTGCACCGGGGTTGAACGATACAACGGTTTCTGTCGCCCTTTTGCAGTCAGATGAGCAGTCTCATGTGGATTTTATGAAACGTTTTGCAAAGGTTGAGGTCTTTCCTTCGATGGAAGAACTGGAACGGCGTATTCGGAAAAGAGACGATATCGGTGGGATTGTGCCGCTTGAGAACCACCGATACGAGATTCTCTTTCAAGGGAACGAAAACGAGGCCTTTAGAGAGTATGTGAAGGCATTGAATGCTCTTTACGAAATGGATGCAACTGTAGCGGATACCAGGGCGGAGATATATTCCTTTGGTTATCAGGTGTCTCCTTTAAAGACCAAGTTGGTGAACATGCTCATTCTGCTGTCGGTGATGCTCTCGGGCATGCTGATCTCCACGACCATTGTGGAGGAGAAGATGGACAACACGATCAGCGCCATCAACGTGACACCGATTTCTCAGACAGCGTTTGTTTTGGGGAAGAGTATGCTGGGGGGAACTGTTGTAATGGTCAGTATTATCCTGGCCCTTTTGATCACCGGTTATTATAATGTCAACTGGCTTATGATACTGATGGTCGGATTTACTTCGATGCTGTTAAGTCTTATTGTGGGATTTGTACAGGGGATTAATGCGAAAGATGTGATGGAAGCGGCTGGCGGGGTTAAGCTGATCATGCTGCCGATCGCTGTTTCCATCGCGGGCTATGAACTCCTGGCGGATAAATGGCAGTGGACCATGTACTGGAGCCCCTTTTACTGGGCGTATAAGGCGAACGATATGATTCTGTCGAAAGATGCGCAGTGGCCGGTGATCTTGTTCTGTGTCTCGATTGTTCTGTTGTTGTCTTTTGTGGTTTATCTGGTTTCGTTGCCGAGGATTCGGAAGGGATTGAGTTGAGGAACATAAGGACATGAGCCGGGGGACTCATGACGGGATAATGGCTTCAGGCCGGGGGACCTGCAGCCAGGAACCAGGAGTAAAAAGAACATAAGGACATGAGCCGGGGGACTCATGACGGGATAGTGGCTTCAGGCCGGGGACCTGAAGCCAGAAACTGAG
>CAZVWW010000024.1:11937-16529 GCA_964631265.1 uncultured Thermotogaceae bacterium | reverse complement strand
TATTGCATTCGGTAGAGCTGTTTGTAGACCCCGTTCTTTTCCAGGAGTTCCTGGTGTTTGCCCTGTTCCACGAGCTTTCCTTTGTGGAGGACTAAGATTCTGTCGGCGTTTCTGATGGTGGAGAGTCTGTGGGCGATGGTGATAACAGTCCGGTTACAGGCGACTTTTTCCATGGCATCCTGGATGAGGCCTTCTGTGACCGGATCGATATTGCTCGTTGCCTCGTCAAGAACGAGGATTTTGGGATCGGAGACAACGGCTCTTGCGAGGGCGATCAACTGTCTTTCACCGGCGGAGAGCGTGGTTGCCCTCTCGGTGATATTGGTGTCAAAGCCCTTTTCGAATTTGTCTATGAGATGATCCACATGCACGTACTTGGCGGCCTCTATTGCCTGTTCTCTTGAGATATCCTCTTTGAAGAGGCGGATATTCTCGATAACGGAGCCCGAGAAGAGGAATACATCCTGGAGAACGACGGCGATCCCCTCTCTCAGCATCTTTTGATTGAAATCGTAGATCGAGAGATCATCGATCTTGATATCCCCCCCCTGAATGGGATACATGGCTGTCAGAATATTCATCAGCGAGGTCTTTCCGGCGCCGGTCTCGCCGACAATGGCGATCTGCTCATTGGGTTTGATATCGAATGAGATGCCCTTTAAAACCTCTTTTTCACTTTCATAGTTCAGCCGGACGTTGTCGAATTTGATATTTCCCTCTTTGACGTTCTTTTTGATTCCCTTGATCTCCGTTCCGATTCCCTCGGGTTCATCCATTAGCTTGAAGATCTTCTCCGAGGAGGCGAATGCGTTTTGGACGATGTTGAACTTCTCCGATAGATCACGGATGGGCTGGAAGAGCATGTCGATGTAGTTGATGAAGGCATAGAGGGTTCCGAATGTCAGTGTTCCGGCGATGAGATCCCGCGCGCCGAACCAGATCACCGTTGCCATGCCCAGATAAAAGAGAACATCCATCGTCGGTCTGAAGACGGCAAAGACGAGGAGCTGCTGCAGGGTTGATTTGTAATATTTCTGGTTAAAATCGCCGAATTCCTTTTCCTTGGCCTTTTCGCGATTGAAGAGTTGGATAACCGACATCCCGGAGATGTGCTCAGCCATGAAGGCGTTGATTCTGGCGAGTCTTGTCCGGACCTTTCGATAGGCCTTTCTGGCAAATATCCTGAAAAGCACCGTGGCCAGGACAATCAAAGGCACAACCAGCATGGCATAGCCCGTCAGCTGGGGACTGATAATCAACATGAAGACGAAGATACCCGAGAGCATCAGGACGTCTTTTATAATACTGGTGACCGCCGTGGTGAAGAATTCGTTCAAGTTCTGTGTGTCGTTTGAGACCCTTGTGACCAGGCGCCCGGTCGGATTTTGATCGTAGAACCTCATGGGCAGTTTCAGGAGATGCCTGAAGAGCGTGGTTCTGATATCCAGGATGACGTGCTGCCCCATCTTGTTGGCGGTGATGACATGGCCCAGTGTGAGAAAGAAGTTACCGGACAGGATGAAGATCAAAAAGAGGACCAGCGTGTTCAGCGATGAGATATCCTTGTTTCTAAGCCGTTCCATATTGGCGGGACTCAGGTAATATTGCCGGTCATCGCCTGAGAGGTTGAACCCCTTCCGGTCTTCTTTCTTTCTATAGTCGAGCTGAAACTGTCCGTTCTCGTCTTTGGTTATCCAGAGCGTGGTGCCATCCTCCAGCAGGAGCTTTTCGGTGTCCGGCGTCTCCTGGGTGTAGACCGAGTATTTGTAATCCTGGGACATGTAGTTGTCGATCGCCATCCGGGTGAAAAACGGGACTGACAGCTGAAAGACGGTGGCAACAGCCAGGAGAAGTACGCTGGTGATGAAAAGCAGCTTGTATTTTCGGATGTAGGCCCAGAGTCTCTGAAAGATATTCCAGTCGAAATTGCTCCCGGTCTTCTCATCCTCTATTCTGAAATCATAATTCTCAGCCATCCAGATCATCCCCTTCCAGTTCTTCTTCTATGAGCTGTTTGTTGTAGAGCTCGGCATATTTCCCGTTCTTGCTGAGCAGTTCTTCATGCTTTCCGCTTTCAACGACTCTTCCCTCATCGAAAACATAGATGTTATCGGCCTTTGCCACGGCCTTCAGCCTGTGAGAGATGATGATGGTCGTCCGGTTCTTGATCTGCTCTTTCAGACTGTCAAGTATCTTCATCTCTGTTTCTGTATCAACGGCCGAGAGACAGTCATCGAGGATGACAACGGGGGTCTTTTTCATCAGGGCCCTTGCAATGGCAACCCGCTGTTTCTGTCCGCCTGAAAGCGTGACCCCTCTCTCCCCGATAATGGTTTCATACCCTTGAGGGAAGTCCTGGATATTGGAATGGACGGCAGCGAGATGAGCGTACTGCTCCACGTCCTCTCTTGAGAATTTGTCGAGACTGAAACCGATATTTTCTTCAATCGTGGCTGAAAAGAGGAAAGTCTCCTGAGGGACATATGCCACCTGCTCTCTGATCTGCTTCATGGAGAGTTCGTTGATGTCATTATTCCCGATACAGATTTTGCCCGATTCAACCGAGTACATCTTGACAAGAAGTTTGGCAAGCGTTGACTTTCCGCTTCCGGTTTTGCCGACGAATGCAACGGTCTTGCCCGGGGTGATTTTCATGGAGACATCCTTCAACACATGTTTTTCATTACCCGGGTAGACAAAATCCAGATCGTTGACCGTGATTTCCTTTGATAAATCGGCCGGTTTAGGTTTTTCCGGCTCACGAACCTCTGATTTCTGATTTTCTATCCACATGATCCGCTTGTAGGAGGCGCGTCCTCTCTGGATGACGTTGACCACCCATCCGATGGCGATCATCGGCCAGACAAGCATCATGAGATATTGTGAAAACGCAACAAACTGACCCAGGGAGATACTGCCTGTGATAACGAGCCGGCCCCCGTACCAGATGGTGAGCGCCATGCCGAGTTGTGCCATCATCTCTATGAGCGGAAGGAATGTTCCCCAGAGCTTGATCAGTCTCATTGATTTGGTGAAGTAGTCTTTGCATTTTCCGAAAAATGTCTCGTTTCTCTCTTTTTCCATGGTATAGCTCTTGACCACTCTGACGCCGTCGAGCGATTCCTGTACCGTGTCGGTGAGATTCGAAAAAGACTTCTGCATATCCTGAAAACGCCTGTGGATTGTTCCGCCGAATGTCAGCGCAACAACTGCCAGTATCGGAAGGGGAATGATGCCGATCATGGTCAAAACCGGGTCGATTCTCGTGACCATCATGTAGATGCTCAGACTCCCGAGAATAGCAGAGTCCGCCAGCATGATAACCCCTTGTGCCAGCATCATCCGGGTGGCATTCATGTCGTTTGTAGTCCTTGCCATGATATCGCCTGTTTTGACCTTATCATAAAAGGCGGGGGAGAGGTTGAGGAGCTTTCTGAAGACCCTTCCCCTGACGTATTTTTCAAACTTTCTGGAACTGCCGATGATGAAGATACGCCACATGAATCTCAGGCCGAACATCCCCACCGCGAGAAGGAGAATGATCTGTATGATCTGGACAACACTGTCCATTCCGGAATCAAGATACTTAACCTCGTCGATCAGTCGCTCGAGGTATATCGGGATCTGTATCTGGAGGTAATCCACCCCGATCAGTGTCAGGATGCCAAGGATGTAAAACGGGTATCGCTTTGAAAAAAACTTCTTAATATAGCCGGCGGTTGCTTCCAATTTCGCTGCCTCCTTTGTTTGTTAAACGGGTCCAGTATTCATGATTAGTCTTTATTAATCGGCTCTATTATACACGAAAAAGTACTAAAACCTAATCACTTTTATTGCTTTCTCTTGTCGGGTTCCGACAATAACCAGGTCAGTCTGGTTGACGAAGAGGCCGTTTTCAAGCACACCGGGCAGTTGATTGATGTGATTCTCAAGTACTGCAGGCTCCTTGATCTCTTTGAACCGGGCGTCGAGAACAAAATTACCCTGGTCGGTGATGACAGGGCCGGACTTCTTAACCGCTATTCGAAGTTCCGCACTTGCACCGAGTTTTTCGAGCTCTCTGAGAACAAACCGGTAGGCCTGCGGTATGACTTCAACGGGAACGGGGAAGTTTTCACCCAGATACTTGACCCGTTTCCCCTCGTCGATGACAATGATGAGTTTATCGGCAAAGTAATCGATGAGCTTTTCCCGGGTATGAGCCGCTCCGCCGCCTTTTATGAGGTTTTTATGCGGGTCCGCTTCATCGGCCCCGTCGATTGCCATATCGATGTGGTCAACATCGTTGAAGTCAAGTACCTTGATACCATTTTCCGCTGAAAGGATAGAGGATTGAAAGGAGGTTGGAACCCCGCTGATATCTTTCAGGTCTCCTTCGCGGATGAGCCGTCCGATTTCCTCTATAAAAAAGACCATGGTGGAGCCCGTTCCAATTCCGAGAACCATGCCGCTCTTGATTTCCCCGGTCGCTTCTATCGCGGCCGCTTTCTTCATTTTGCTCTTGATGTCCGGCATTTTATCATCCTCCCAAAAAAAATAATCGCTGTGATTGTATCACAACGATTATTATACAACAAAAATTGCTGAGAATT
>CAZVWW010000024.1:0-11837 GCA_964631265.1 uncultured Thermotogaceae bacterium | reverse complement strand
TTTGCCAGTTTGTAGACCTCGATGACGTCTTCTTTATGCATCTTTTTGAAATTCCCGACGGGACCGAAAACAACGCATTTTTCCGCCATCTCTTCAAAGCGGTCGTCTTCTATTCCCTCGTCTTTGAGGGATGTGGGCATCCCGATTGATTTGTAGAATTCTTTGAGTCTTCTGATGCCCTCGTTAAGCATATATTCCGGTTTGTCGAATTCTGCTTCAACGTCAAATATCCTGTGGAAGAACTGCATGATCTTCTCGGGATATTCGTTGAAGTTGTATCGTATCCAGGCCGGGAAGATAATGGCCAGGCCCGCGCCGTGTGTGATATCGTAGATGGCACTCAGTTCATGCTCGATCATATGAGTTCCCCAGTCTTCCGATCGGCCGGTGCCGAGGATATCGTTGTGTGCGATTGTTCCCGCCCACATAATCTCGGCTCTTGCATCGTAATCCTTCGGGTCTTCCATAACGCGTTCGGCATTTTTAATAATGCTTTTCATGGCGCCCTCACACAGATGGTCGGTGAGATCCACGTGCCGCTCCTGAGTAAAATAGCGTTCCATGATATGGGCCATCATATCGGTGATGCCGGCTGCTGTCTGATATTTTGGCAATGTGAATGTCAGTTCCGGATTGAGGATGGAAAAACGGGGCCTGAGCAGACCGCTTCCGGTCCCCCTCTTGATCTGTTCATCGCCGGATTCGCCTCCGTGCATGTTGGTGATAACCGTTGCGGGACTTGTTTCGCTGCCGGCTGCCGGCAGTGTGAGGATGGTTGCGAGAGGCATGGCATCTTTTATCACACCCTTGTTGTCATAGAAATCCCATACATCCCCTTCATAAGGGACACCGGCCGCTATGGCCTTTGCCGAGTCGATAACGCTTCCCCCGCCGACGGCGAGAATGAAGTCAACGCCCTCGTCGCGGCAGCGTTTGATGCCCTCGTGAACCAGGCTCAATCTCGGATTCGGTTTGACACCGCCGAGTTCCACATATTCAACACCCGCGTCTTTCAGCGATTTGACAACCGTGTCATAGAGACCGGTCCGCTTTATACTGCCTCCCCCGTAATGGAAGAGGACCTTTTTGGCTGAGTGTGCTATGAGTTCCTTTCCAACATCTTTTTCAGTACCTTTTCCAAAGATGATCTTTGTCTCGTTCTGAAATACAAAATTTGTCAATGTTAACCCTCCTGATCTGTTATTTTGCCTTTACAACTGGTATATCCTGCCACGACGTCGTAAATCGTTTCGACAGTTGTTCCTTTTTATCCGTCTTTTTATTGATAAACTGATAACTCCCAAGCTTCACAGTCCCTTCGCCGATCTTTTTGTTGACGGTGTCCATAACGCTGAGTATCTTTTCAGTCCGGTTCTGGAATCGTTCGTCAACGCTCTCAGATAATGGGAGCTGAACGGCATCCTCATCCACCAGAGAGCTGAAAACCACACCGCCCTTTTTGTACCGCCGCCCTGTTCTGTAGATACGCCTCAATCCGATCTTCATAATCTTCATGAGTTCAATCGTGTTATTGGTGGCTCTATCTAATATGACGGGAACCGAACCATAATAATTGTCTTCTATAAATCTCGAAGTCATAATAAATAGTGTTATATGCTTTGTACACAGCTTCTTCTCTCTGATCTTACCCGCTGCAGTGGCCACAAAGAGCGAAAGGGTCCGGTAAAGGGTGTCGAAATCGATGATGGGGGGATCGAAGGAACGCGAACGGATGATACTCCGGGTTTTTGACGGGACGGTTGTTGTGATGCATTCCTCGCCGTTCAATTCCAGGACCGTTCGTGTTCCGACGGTGTCGAGATATTTAGCGGCCCATTTCCGGTCCGCATCGCGCAGGTCTTTTACACTCGTTATGCCGTGACTGCGGCATTTTTTGGCCAGCCGTCTGCCGATTCCCCAGACTTCTTCAATCGGGTATCTTGCCATCCAGTCTGCCATATGGGGATCATCACTTGAAAAAACCCCGCTGTATTCAGGGTTCTTTTTGGCAATATGATTGGCGAGTTTGGCAAGCGTTCTTGTTCTGCCGATTCCAACGGAGACGGGGATCCCCGTCCATTTAAAAACGGTGGAGACGATTTCGTGTCCCCATTGACGGACCTGCTTCGCATTCATCCCCCTGACGCCGAGAAAGGACTCGTCGATTGAATAGGGCTCGATATCATAGGAAAAATGGGAGAGTGTCTTCTGGACCCGGGCCGACATATCGCCGTACAGGACAAAATTCGAGGAGAAGGTCCTCACGCCGTTCTTCTCGAGCTTTTCCCGGACTCTGAAAACGGGGATACCCATGGGGATGCCCAGGTCTTTGACCTCCTGCGATCGGGCAACCACACAGCCGTCGTTGTTGGAGAGGACTGCGACAGGGACATCTCTCAGCCGGGGGTTGAAGACCCGCTCGCAGGAGACGAAGAAATTGTTGCAGTCCACGAGTGCGATGTATTTATCCGTCATTTCCGGTCTTCTCCAGGAGTTTTGAAAAGAGTTTGGCGTTTTTAACGGATTTGCCCTTGTAATGGTTGTTAAAGTAGAAGACGGCGGGTTTTTTGTCGACCAGGCGGATCTTCTGCGCCCACGGCAGGAGTTCTTCTTTTGTGTACAGATAATCGTATCGCTCGTAGGCCCTTTCGTGCTGCCACCACTTTTCGGCATTCCGGCCGTGAAAACGGACGTAGATCCCCGCGGTCTCGTAGAGCTTTGAAGGCATCAGCTTTTCAAAATCCGGCTCATCGACCGAGACCCACATGACCCGGTTCGTCTCAGCCCAATTCAGGGTGTCAGCGTTGATCCATTCGCGGTTTCTGAATTCCACCGCCGTTTTTGTCCGGGTGGCATCACAGAGCCGTTTCACATAATCAAAATTCTTCGGATTGTAATGAAAGGAATAGGGAAACTGAAGGAGCAACATGCCGGCGACGTCGTAGGTGTCCGGAATCTCCAGCAGTTTGTTGTACGCCTCCAGAAGGCTGGGGTCACCCCCGTGCGTGATGGTCTTATTCGCCTTGACCGTGAGCAGGAATCCGGGAAAGGCCCGTCTGCAGAGGGAATGGATGACCCGCTCAGAGGGAAGCCTGTAATACGACATGTTCAGCTCAAGGGCGTTGAAGGATTTGGTGTAGTAATCAAACCACTTCTTCTTCGGCAGTCCCGGCGGGTAGACCTCGCCGACCCAGTCATCGTAGGAGAAACCGCTCGTTCCCAGCCAGTATGTTTTCCTGTTCTCGCGTTTTTCGTTGAAGAGACCGATGGGTCCGCCGTTTTCAGACGCTGTGGATGACATTGGTCACCACCCCCCAGATGACAAATTCCGATTCTTTTTCAACGTATATGGGCGAAAAAGAGGTGTTTTCGGGCATCAGGGCAAACTTGTCCTGTCGGATATAAAGCCTTTTAACCAGCAGTTCGCCGTTCAATATGGCGATAACGATCTTTTTGTTTCTCGGCTCGAGAGACCGGTCCACGATGAGTATGTCGCCGTCGAAGATTCCCGCATCTTTCATCGAATGGCCCGAGACACGTACAAAAAACGTGGCCGCCGGGTTTTTGATGAGCTCTTTGTTCAGATCAAGCGCGTTCTCGATGAAATCATCGGCGGGAGACGGGAAGCCTGCCGATATGCGCGCCCCCACAAGGGGAATGTCGTAATGTGTGTCGGTGTCCGGATCAATAATCTCAACGACTTTCATTTGAATCACCTCGTTATTTTAACAACAAAACGGGGAAATGTCCCCGTATTCAAAGATAACAGACCCGTTTATGGATCTGAGGACACTTCCCCGTTTCAATTATAAAAAAAACTATACAAACCCCTACGGGTTGATTATATCATAAAACAATCCCCTCGATGGAGAGGAGTTTCCTTTTCAGATGGAGACCGGATGAAAAACCCCCGATGCTCCCGTCGGATTTGATGACTCTGTGGCAGGGGATGACGATGGGGATCGGATTGGCCCCAACGGCATTCCCCACGGCCCGGCTGCTTTTGGGTCGTCCGATCCGGCGGGCTATCTCCCCGTATGAAACGGTCTCCCCGTATGGAATACGGCTCAGCTCACGCCACACCTCTCTTTGAAACGCTGTGCCGCGGGGATCTGTTTTAAAAGTGAAGCGTCTTCTTTTCCCCTCCAGATACGCCAGAAACTCTTCTTTGAAAGGGATGGATGCCTCCGTTATCCCGGTCTCTGTAACGGACTTTTTGAGAAAGGTGAGGGACAAGAGTTTGCCGTCCTCAACCTCAAGTCTGATCCCCTTTAAGGGGGAATCAAAAGTGATCGTCACGAGGGGTTTTCCGCTTCGAGGAGATTGAGATTCTTCACCTTTCTCTTTTCGGCCGCTTTCAGGATCTCGCGAACCCTTTTGACTTTCTCGTCGTCTTCATCCTTTAATGTATCGGGATTGGTGTTCATCTTTCTCAGTATCCTGTCAAGGTCGTTGTATGTCATTTTCAGGGCAAACTCATCGGTAATGCCGGGGATGAGATCCGGCGAGGGTGGTTTGTTGCGTATCTTTTCAGGGATCCCGAGCGTTTCAGCGAGCTCATAAATCCCGGTCTTGTAGAGGTGCATGACCGGTTCGATATCAACGGAGTCATCGCCCCATTTCACGTAGAAGCCGGTCTCATACTCCGTCCGGTTCGTTGTCCCCACAACGGCGTAGTTTCTCTGCTCCGCTTCGAGATACAAGGCACACATCCGGATTCTGTGTTTTGCCCTATAGAAAGCGAGTCCTTCCCGGAATTCCCGGTTGCCGGAATCTTCAAGGTCGTCCAGGAAGGTGTCTTTTTTCGCGAGCTCCTCCCATTTGTTCTTCACATACTTCTCCTGAATCTTCCTCGGCATAAAGAATGTGGGAGGTTTTAATTGGTAGACCCCGAGCGCCTTTGCCGTTTTTTTAATGTTCTTGACATGGTAGTCAATCTTGAGAAACTCACAGACGCTTTTGGAGTCCTCCAGTGTATCATCCGCGGAGTCCCTTTCCGGAAGGAGTAGGCCGTAAACCCGTTCGCGTCCCAGTGCCTCGACACAAAGGGTAGCTACAACAGCTGAATCAATTCCGCCGCTGATTCCGACGACACAGCCCTTGTAGCCGTATTGCTCTGTTGTTTGTTTGATAAAGTCAACACATCTTCGCTTCATTGCACATCATTCCTGACATCCATCTTGATGATACCGTCCTTGAGCTCGATTATCCGGTCTGCCATCTCTGCAACGCGTTGGTCATGGGTTACCAGGATGAAGGTCGTTCCGAACTCCTTGTTGATATCCCTCAGCAGATCGTAAACGGTCTTTGTGTTTTCCGAATCGAGGTTTCCCGTGGGTTCGTCGGCGAGGATCAATCTGGGATTGTTGATCAGGGAGCGTGCGATGGCCGTTCTCTGCTGCTGGCCACCGGATATCTGGGTTGTCAGTTTTTCTTTTACCTCTGACAGGCCCATTTTATCCAGGAGATAATTAGCCTTGTCGATGATCTCCTTTGGCGGGTTGATATTGTTCATCCAATAGGGCATAAGGACGTTTTCCATGGTGGTGAATTCAGGCAACAGATAATGAAACTGGAAGATAAAACCGAGCGTCTGGTTTCTCACGTCGGCGAGCTGATTGGTCTTCATCTCTGAGATGTCTTTGTCGTTGATGTAGACCTTTCCCGATGTGGGATTATCCAATGCCCCGATGATATTCAGCAGGGTACTCTTCCCGCTTCCGGACTGGCCGATAATGGCATTAAACGAGCTCTCTCCTATCGTCAGGCTCAAATCCTTCAATGCATGTGTCTTGACCACGGTGCCGTATATCTTGTTGACGTTCTCCAGTTTTAAGATGTGTTTATCCATTTCTGATCACCTCGATGGGACTCAGTTTTGCCGAACGAATGCCGGGTATCATGGCGGCTATGACAGAAGAGGCTATTGCAATACCCATTGACAGGACGATGAATCCGTAGTTGATATAAACCGGGACAACTGCGGTTCCATCGGGATTAACGGCGAATGTGGTGAACATCCAGATCAACCCGACGCCGACCAGGGTTCCCATGATGGCGCCAATGACACCGAGCATCAATCCCTCGAAAATAAATATCTGTCCGGCTTTTGAATTCCGGATGCCCATTGCCTTCAAGATACCGAGCTGTCGGGATTTTTGAACCACGCTGATGGCAAGAACACTTGCAATGGCAAGGGCAACGGATATGATAACAAAGACCTGGATCATGATGCTTGAAATACTCTGACCGTTTAACGCTGAGAGGAGATCGGCGTTCTCTTCCTTCCAGTCGAGGGCATTTAATGCGTCGTTCTTCAGATGCTCCATTAGCTTAGTAGCCAGGACATCTGCCTGGAAGGGCTCCTCAATCTGCATCTCGATAGATGAAGCGGTGTTGGGTTTGTTTCTGAGATTCTGAACCGTTTTCAGATCGGAGATCATCCAGGTCCTGTTGGCCTGTCCAAGTCCGAATTGAAAGATACCTGAAACGGTGACGGTCTTGGGCAGAATGACAACCGGCGGTATTACGAGTTTGATGGTATCTCCCGGTTCAAGTGACAGCTCTTTGGCCATCTCATTTCCGATGATGACCTCTCCCTGCTTATCTGGGAGATCACCTCTTATTAAGGTGTTATCGAAATCATATATCTTATTGCCTTCTTTGAGGTCAAACCCCCTCAAAAATGCGGAATAATCCCTTTCGTCCAGGCGTATGATGCCGGGGGTGTCCGAGACTGCCAGGACGGATTCTATCTCATCCGCATAGGGTGATTCCCGGATGTTCTTGACCACCTCATCCGGGCTGATGATCAGGTCGTCTTTTCTCGTTGAGCGGAGGGTGATCTGAGAGGAATTGCCGATCGTTTCCTGGACGAGGTTTGCCTGCAGGCCCTGTATGAGCAGGCCGATGAAGATCTGAACGGCCACCCCGATGGTGATGCCCGCGATGATCAGGAAGGATTGTCCTCTGGATGATTTGATAAAGCGCCAGGCGATTCTGAATGACAACCTCATTGGACATCACTTCCCTTCATTTTTCTTGAGAAGGCATCGATGTCATCGAAGTCCTTTAAAAACAACTCCACATCGAGTGTTTGTATCATCCCGGGATTCTTCATAAAGGCCCGTCCGCCCACGATGATCATCTGTTCAGGATAAGCTGCCTTGATCTCGTTAATCATGTCCTGTGCCTTGAACAGATTATACGTGTTGGAAACACTGATGGCGGTGTAGTCCGGCTTTTCGTATTGGACCGCTGCCATAAGGGTCTCTCGCGGTGTGTTGCTTCCGGCAAAGATGGTGTCGAAACCGTTCAGTTCAAACCAGTCCGATACAATCCGGGGGGCGATCTCATGGTACTCCTCCGACGGACAGGTGATGATGATCTTTTTGCCGTTGCTTTTCTCCCGTTCCTTTAATACAAATGGATAGATGATCTCGATGACGGTTCTGACCGTTGATGTCAGGACATGCTCTTTCCAGATGCAAAGCGGATCCTCCTGAAAAGGACATTCCCATGTCTGAATGGTGGGGAGAATCACCTCATTGTACAGACTTCTAACAGTCAGTTCTCCGGATTTCATCTTCTTGAGTATCCAGTCGATGGCATCCGATTTCTTCTCTCTCTCAACATAATCACGGAATTTGTTCTCTGAAATCACAGGTTTCACCCCTTATAATGTTTGTTTATTAAACACAAGTTCATTAGAAAAGACGCAAGTTAGCGGATTTAATTACTTGATGGTATAATTTAACAATCTTCAAGAGGGAGGAAAAGATGAGGATAAACAGTTCAGATACGATCAGAGGCGATTTCACTGTGCCTCCGGATAAATCAATCAGCCACAGGGGTTTTATATTGACGGGCTTTGCCGATACAGGCTCTGTCATAAGCAACGTGCTCAGTGCCGATGATGTGAAAACAACCTATGAGATCATGAAAAGACTTGGTGTTCAAATCAGAGGGGATTTTGAGAAGTTTGAAATAACACCGGGGAAAGAGCCTGTAGCCAGCGCGCTTTATTGCGGTAATTCGGGAACAACCACCCGGTTGGTCTCGGGATTGGTTTCAGGTTTCGACGGGGCGTTTTCTTTCACGGGGGACCGTTCCTTAAGCAGAAGACCCATGAAGCGAATTGCCACTCCTCTCAGCAACATGGGGGCAACGTTCAAGTGGAAAGGGGAGGCCGGTTATCTTCCCTATACCGTCAACGGGACTTCAACTCTCAAGGGGATTCATTTCCTCAACGAGAAGAAGAGTGCACAGGTCAAGAGCGCGGTCCTTTTAGCCGGGCTAAGGGCGGAAGGAAAAACGGAGATAATCGAACCGGTTCAGACAAGGGATCATACCGAAAGGCTCCTGAGCCATATGGGAGCCGATATTGAGAGAGAAGGGAACCGGATTACACTGGTGCCGTCCCGGACCGAGGGAATTGAATTGAAGATCCCCGGGGATTTCTCCTCGGCCTCCTTTTTTCTGGCACTCGGAGCCTGTCACACCAATGCGGATATAACGATCCGGAACGTCTCGCTCAATCCATCGAGAACGGCGTTTCTTAAAATCCTTGAGAAGATGGGGGCTGATGTTGCCCTGACGGACAAGACAGACGATATAGAACCATACGGAACCATAAGCATCAGGAGTTCAACGCTACATGGGATTGATGTCCCCGGCGGGCTTATTCCGAACATGATCGACGAGATCCCGCTTATCGCCCTTCTCGGAACCTTTGCAGAGGGCCGAACACAGGTGAAAGACGCCGTTGAGCTGCGATTCAAGGAATCGGACCGGATTGCCGTGCTGTGCTCCAACTTCAAAGCCATTGGGGTTGAGATTGAAGAGAGAGAGGACGGGTTCGTCGTTGAAGGCCCTCAGCAGATCAGAGGGGGGAAAACAGACAGCGGGAACGATCATCGGATGGCCATGCTCTCATCCCTATGCGGGGTTTTGTCGGACGAGGGCGTGTATATCAAGAATCCAGAATGCGTTTCGATATCATTTCCGGACTTCTTTTCATTGTTAGATGAGATTTCCGGATAGACGGAGGAGAAAAGATGCTGATAACGAATCATCTCAACGTTCAAATAGCGGGTGACTCTCACGGGCCTGCGATCTATTCAACCATCGAGAATTTCCCGTTCGGTTTTAAGATAGATGAAGAGGCCATCAACGATGACCTTAAGCTGAGACAGACCGGATACGGCAGGGGAGCCAGGATGAAACAGGAACACGACAACATCTGTCTTGAGTCTGGGGTCTGGAATGGTAAAACGACCGGGATGCCTCTTGTCATGCGAATCAAAAACAGAGGAAGCTATCCCGAGGGCAGAGAGAGAAGAACCGTACCCCGGCCGGGACATGCGGATTATGCCGCCTACTCGAAATTTGGTGACCCGGACATGCGGATCTATGCCGAGGGGGCAAGCGCCAGGCGAACTGCGGGGATTGTTGCCACCGGGAGCCTTTGCCGTCAATGGCTTAAAGAGAAAGGTGTGAGCTGTCTCGGATTTGTCTCGGGATGTGGCGGGATTGAGAGGGACATATCCATATCGGCTGAAACGGATCTGAACAGCATCAGAATGAAACGGGACAACAGTCCGGTTTTCTGCCCTGATGAAGATCTCACAAAGCAGATCATCACAACAATCGACAAAATGCGTGAAAACGGAGACACACTCGGGGGTCGGATTGGGATCATCGTCCGGGGTTTAAAGCCCGGATACGGCAGTTTTTCATCGGTTGAAACAAGGCTTGACGCCCTTCTTGCCGGTAATGTCATGGGGATTCCGTCTGTAAAAGGATGCTTTATCGGTGAGCCGGCTGTCCATCGTTTAAGGGGCAGTGAGGCCCATGACCGTTTCATAAACGGGAGCGATAGGATCAAACGGGCATCGAACAACGCCGGTGGTATTGAAGGGGGCATCTCAAACGGCACGGATATCATGATGAACGCCTATTTGAAACCCATCCCTTCTTTGAGAATGGGAATTGATTCTGTCGATGTCCTTACAGGGAAAAAAGAAAGAGTTGAATATGTTCGCTCAGATGTCACGGCCATTGCCCCTGCTGCCATCGTTCTGGAATCCATCGTTTCCATCATCATTGCCGATTTCTTTCTCTTTGAAAATGGAGGGGGACGGGGATGAGTTCACTATTTTTAACAGGTATGCCGGGTGCCGGTAAGAGCACCATTGGTAGATGGATTGCTGATTTTCTGGATGTTACCTTTTACGATACGGATACGTTTATCGAGCAGAGAGAAGGGATGACAATCCCGGAGATTTTTGAGGAAAAAGGTGAGGGGTATTTCAGAAAAAGAGAGAAGGAAACGCTGAGAGAGTTGGTTTCGAGGAAAGAGACCAGGATTGTCTCAACCGGCGGCGGGATATTGGAGGATAGAGAGAACCGGTCCCTGCTCAAAGGGGTAAACACGGTCTATATCAAGGTTCCGCTGGAGGAAGTGAAGCGAAGGGTGCTTGAAAATCCCGAAGAGAGACCGATGGTCCGGGTGAATACTGAAAAGAAGATGGAAGAGCTTTTCAGAAAAAGAAGCCCTCTTTTTGAAGCGTTTCCCGCCATAAAACCGGATATGCAACAAAAAAGGAATGAGCTTCTGCCGGTTTTGCTCTATCAGATCATGGAACAGACGCGCTTTTTGCCGGCTACTCAACCGGTCACAAAAGACGGGGTGCAGTCCATCACATTTGCCCCGTTTGAACTCTTCAAACGGCTGAGCGGGGTTGCTGATTTTTCTGTTGTCCCGGAGCAAGTTGAGCAACTTTATGGCGGTTTGATTGCATCAGACTTTTTAACCCTCCCAAACGGGGAGGCTGCCAAAGATTTGAAACAGCTTGAAAGGTTGTGGAAGGTCTTTATCGGCGATCGCGTTACCCGAAATCACCGGTTAGCTGCTCTTGGTGGCGGGACGATTACAGATATTACCGGATTTGCAGCCTCAACATATAAGCGGGGACTCCCCTTCTATTCATTTCCGACAACCCTCCTCGCACAGGTTGATGCCGCAATTGGGGGCAAAAACGGGATTAATCTTGAAGGGATCAAGAACGCCTGTGGAACCTTTTTCTTCCCCGATGAAGTCATTATCGATCCTCTGGTGACCGTTTCGAACAGCCGGGAGAATCTTGAAGACGGCATAGTCGAAGGGTTAAAGGCCGCCCTGCTGGTGAACAAGGATGAAAAAGTCCTGCAAGCCCAATTGGACAGGGCGAAGGAAATGAGAGAGACGTTAAGACTTAAACCGCTGAATGATTTCATCATGCAGGCTGTCAATGACAAGATGGAGATCGTCAACATGGACCCCTATGAGAAGGATATCAGGAAATACCTGAACCTGGGGCACACAAGAGGCCATGTTTATGAGACCACATACGGCCTCTCTCACGGCCGTGCGGTTGCCCTTGGTATGATTGAGGAATTGAGGGGGACGGAGAATGAGATGATCAGGCAATATGTCGGCTTATTAAGCGAATTTGCACGCGATGATCTCTATATCCTTGACCGTGATTGGGATGAGGCAATGAAAGAAAAGCTTCAAAACGATAAAAAGAACACTAAAAAAGCGGTTGTGTATGTCACACTTGAGAGTCCGGGAAATCCGAAGATAGTTGAGGAGAGTCGGGAATAGGGCATTAAACAACAAGAAAAGCCGGCTGCTTGATGCAACCGGCTGTTGACTTCCTGGTCGGGGTGACTGGACTCGAACCAGCGACCTTTAACGCCCCATGCTAACGCGCTTCCAATCTGCGCCACACCCCGAAACTGGTGGGCTCTGGAGGACTCGAACCTCCCACCGCCCGGTTATGAGCCGGGAGCTC